>DASPQG010000035.1:0-5499 GCA_035625085.1 Thermoplasmata archaeon | reverse complement strand
GTCGGTCTTCCCTGCCAGGATGTCGGACCGCTCCGGGACCCAGCGTCCCACCTCGAAGGGCGTACCCAAGCTCCGACGAAATCGGCCTCGGAACTCGGGGTCGTACGGATGCCAGAGGTACTGGTACAACAGGTACTCCAGGAAGACGGCGGCCGCGAGAGAGGCCGCGAGCTCAAGCCACCCCCCGACTTCGATCCAGCCGGCCACAATCCACGCGTCGAGGATGAGCCAGAGAAGGCCCATCCACCACTTCAGCGCCACGCTGAATAGCCACTCCTTCCACGGTGGGCCGCTCTCCCGGACCGCGGCCTCTCGTTCTTCGCGCGAGATCTCTCCCAACCGAGAGATCGACTTCGGGGCGTAGGGCTCGCTGTCGTTCGTGTCCGGCGGTCCGGACAGCTGCGAGGAACTCACGGCGCCAAGGGGGCGGCGGTCACCGCGGCCGAGGGAGTCGTCCCCGTGGGCTCCAAGGACAATCCCTCGTCGGTCTTCTCCACGACATCCCCGACGCCCGAAGAGGGGGACGCCGGGAAGAGATGGCAGGAGACCCAGTGACCTGGCCGAACCTCCGCGAGCGGCGGGACCACTTTCGAGCAGATGGGCATCACCGCCGGGCAACGCGTGTGGAAGTGGCAGCCGGGTGGGGGATCGGCCGGGCTGGGCACGTCCCCGGAGAGGATGATTCGCTCCCGGTGGAGGAGTGGGTCCGGGATCGGGATGGCGGAGAGCAGCGCCTGGGTGTAGGGGTGAAGCGGTCGGTTGAACAGCTCGTCCGTGTCCGCCCGCTCCACGATCCGACCGAGGTACATCACCACGACACGGTCACTGACCGCCCGGATGACCGAGAGGTGGTGGGAGATGAACAGGTAGGCGAGCCGTTGCTCCTGCTGAAGCCGACGCAGGATGTTGAGAACCTGCGCCTGCACGGATACGTCGAGCGCGCTCGTCGGTTCGTCCAGGACGATGAAGTCGGGGCGGAGCGCGAGCGCCCGGGCGATGCCGATTCGCTGGCGCTGTCCTCCCGAGAATTCGTGCGGGAATCGCCAGGCATGCTCCGGGCTGAGCCCGACGTCCTCGAGGAGCTGGTCCACCCGACGCATCCGCTGCGCCCGGGTCCCCACGTGCTGGATATCGAGGGGCTCGGAGATGATGTTCCGGACCATGAGCCGCGGCTCGAGGGAGCTAAACGGGTCCTGGAAGACGATCTGCAACCGGCCCCGAAGCGCCTTCATCTCCCGGCGCTTCTTCCGAAAGAGCGAGTACTTGTTCGCGATCTCGTCCAGGACCTTCAGCGCAGCCGACGCTTCCGGTGAGAGGCCGCGACCCCCGTCGTTCTCGGAGGGCAGGGCGGGCCCGATCTGCTGGTAGGCTCGGTCGAGCCGTTCGATGACCTCCGGCGGCGGGCGGTAGTACGCGTGTCCCGACGTCGGTTCAATCAGACGCAGCAGCATGCGCCCGACGGTCGTCTTGCCGCACCCGGATTCGCCGACCAGCCCGACGGTCTCGCCCTCATGAATCGTGAACGAGACCCCATCCACGGCACGCACGTCCCCGATGTGGGACGAAAAGAGGCCGCCTCGGATCGGGAAGAACTTGCGCAGGTTCCGGACGGAGAACAGCACGTGCTCGTTCTCGGAACGGCTGCCGCCACCAAAAACCGAGGAGGGGGTTACGCCGGCCACAGTTCACTCCGTCACCGGCGGGCCGTTATAGAGGAAGCAGGCCACGTGATGCCCCGGCGCCTCGACGGTCAATGGCGGACGCTGCTCCTTGCACACCGGCATCGCGTGCGGGCACCGCGGGTGGTAGCGGCAACCGGTCGGGGGGAAGATGAGGTTCGGTACCGATCCGGGGATCGACTCGAGCTTCTTCGTGGGCTGGTCGACCCGCGGGATCGAGGCCAGGAGGCCCTGGGTGTAGGGGTGCAGGGGCCGGGTATACAAGCTCTTGACGGGCGCCATCTCGACGATCTGACCGGCGTACATCACTGCGACCCGGTCCGCCACCTCTGCGATCACCGCGAGGTCGTGCGTGATGAGGAGGATGGCCGTGCCGATGCGCGCCCGCAGCTCGTTCATCAGCTCAAGGATCTGGGCCTGGATCGTGACGTCGAGAGCCGTTGTGGGCTCGTCGGCCATGAGGATTTCCGGGTCGCACGATAGGGCCATCGAGATCATTACCCGCTGGAGCATACCGCCCGACAGCTCGTGGGGGAAGCCGCGCGCCACCTGAACGGGGTTCGCGATCGAGACGCCCTCGAGCGCTTGGACCGCCCTCCAGAACGCCTCCTCCCGCAACGGACGACTCGCGCGTCGCTTGATTCCCGGTAACCGATACGGTAGGCCCCGAAGGCGCGCGCGGAGCCGACGGGCGCTCAACCGTCCCCGGTTGACACGCTCGTGCTCCCCGCGTCGCATCTCGGAGATGTAGACCGACCGGAGTTCCCGGGCGATGGTCATCAGTTCTCGTTCGGTCCGAAGATAACTTCGCTGCAGTCCCGACAGGCGCAGGCGGGAGGACGCCTTCTCGATCTCCCGCGTCAGGTTCTCCTGCCCGCCGGCGCGCGCCTGACGGGCCATGTAGAAGACCTGGGTACCGAACGAAGGCAGGTGGACCGCCTCTCCGAGCGCCTTCGACGCCGATCGAATGGCCTCGTCGCTCTGCCGGACGGAGCGCTCAACCGCCTCGGCCGCGCTACGGACCGAGGGACCGTGAATCGTTGAACCCAGGAGGCCGTCGATCAACTGCTCGCCGCGGTGCTCGAGGAGCACCTCGGAGAGTTGGTCGTGGATCGGGAAGATCGGGTTCATCGCCTGGGTGGGCTCCTGGAAGATCATCGCGATGCCCCCTCCCCGGACCGAGCCGACCCGGGCTTGGGCGGCCTTGATTCTTCGGAATGACCGCCTGACCTTCACCCGGTTGGTCCCTCTTACGGGCTTGAAGCGGGCCTCCGCCGGGAGTCCCCAGAGAAGGTCGGCGCCTCGGTAGAGCGCCTTGCCGCTCACCACGCGTCCGGGAGGGTCCGGAATGAGCCGCGTGATGGAGAACATCGTGACGCTCTTCCCGCATCCGGTTTCCCCGACTAGCCCGAGCGTCTCGCCACGTCGAAGCTTGAACGAGACCCCCTCGAGCGCTCGGACCACCCCGTCGTAAGTGTAGAAGTACGTGACGAGATCGCGCACGTCGAGAACAACCGGTCGGACCTCCGGCGGCGCGCTCGGGGTGGCCGACGGCAAGTTCGCGGCCGGCGTCGGGGTCCCCGCGTCGGCGCCGAGGACGACTCGAGGGATAGACTCGACGGCGCTCACCCGTCTATCTCCGTAGCCTCGGGTCCAGTGCGTCGCGTAGTCCGTCGGCGAGGAAGTTCACGCTCAGCGAGAAGAAGAAGATCGCGAAGCCGGGGAAGAGCACTTGCCACCACGGGATCGAGCAGACCGCGCCTTTCACACCGCATTGGGTGAAGACGGCGGTGAGGATTTCGGCCCCGGCCGCTGCGACGGACCCCCACTCGGGGATGAGCGGGTAGGGGAACAGCACGAACCCGATGAAGGTGATCGCGGCGAGGAGGAGGGGGATCGTCCCGACGTCGAGAGACATCTGAACGAACACCGGATACACGCTGTTGGGAACCACGTGACGTATGATGATGCGTCCGTTGCTCGCCCCGCTCGCCCGCGAGGCTTCGATGTACCGCTGTTCCCGGACGACCAGCGACTGACTGCGGACGATCCTCGCGTAGAACGGCCACCAGACGATGACGAAGGCGACTCCGATGAGAAACAGGGTCGAATTGAAAGTCACGAGACCGGAGGATTTGCCCACGATGATGACCGCGATAACGAGTAGGATGGCGGGGATCGAGAGGAAGATGTCGGTGATCCGCATCACGACCTCGTCAACCCAGCCACCATAGTAGCCCGACAACGCCCCGAGGAAGAGCCCGACCAACGCCCCGGTGGCCACGATGAGCACGGAGATGCTCACCGAGTTCACGGTGCCTTTGACGAGCATGTCGTAGGTGTTGTAGAACAACGGGGTGCTCGTGCTCAGATCGGAGGAGGGGTAGACCAGGGACCCGAACGGAAAGGCGCCGAGGCCTCCCGTGAGCGTGACCGTTGGAGGAATGAAATTGGGATTATCCGTCGGCGTTTGGAAACAGTTCGGTCCCGGTGCCACGCTCCCCATGGGATAGGTGCAGACCGCGTTCGGAGCGTCGTAACAGGGGTTGCCTCCTGTCAGGTTTTGGACGGTCACGCCGTTGGTGGCACAGTACTGCGCAGGGACGGACGACGAGGCAGGGTAGTAGATTCCGTAGACGAATGCGGCGGCGAAGAAGAGGAGGATCCCCAGGCCGACCATCGCTAGTGTGTTGCGCCGAAGGAAGTACCAGGTCCTCCGGTACTGCGACCAGCGGGCCGCGAGGTTCCGACGGAAGTTCGAGTGTTTCTGTGCGGGTGGGGAGCCAGTGGCGCTCACGAAACTAATCGCCTCCTCCCATGAGTTGCTCCGCTATCCGAGTCGGACCCTCGGGTCCAGATAAGCGTACAGGACGTCCACGATGATGTTCGCGGCCACGACGAGATAGGTGAACAGCAGGGTGGTACCGAAGAGGACCCCGAAGTCCCAACTGCTGGTGCCGCCGATGACCGAATACGCGTAGATTCGGCCGACTCCCCATAGGTTGAAGACGATCTCGACCACCGGAAAGCCGGTGATGAACGCCGCGAACGTAAGTCCAAGGACCGTGATCGTCACGTTCAGCGAGTTTCGCCCAGCATGCTTCTTGATTACCCTCGACTCGGGCAGACCCTTGGCCCGGGCCGTGCGGATGAAATCCTGGTTCATGACCTCCAGCATGCTGTTCCGCACGAAGCGAAGTAGGCCGGCGATTGCGGTGTACGCAATCACCAGTGCCGGCAGAATCAATCGAACGATCGTGTCCAGCGCGAGCCAGTACTGCCCATGGATCATCGCATCGACCGTGGGGAAGCCGGTCGGAGTGCTGATGTAGCCGGTGCCCAGCCAGGCGGGGTAACCCACGGGGCCTAAGTTCGCCGTGCCGTAAAGGGGTTGGCACGGCGGCTGGGGCCAGGAGCCGTAAAAGTCGAGGAAGACGGTGCTCGAACCCCCGCAGATTTTCGAAGGAGCGGCGGGACCCCCGAAGGCAAACGTCGCCGCCGCGAGAAACAATGAACCTAGCAAGAATGCCGGAAGAGCGTAGCCCGAGAACGACATCACCCGGGACGCTTGATCGATCGGCCGGTTCCGATATACCGCCGAGAGGTTCCCGAGGGGAATCGAGACAATGAGGATGATGACGAGCGAAAGCAGCGCCAGCTCAATCGTGTAGGGGAGGAACTGGGCGAGGAGCGTGGCGACCGACTGCCCCGCTAACGTTGGAAGGCCCGAGTTCGTTTCACCGGTTCCTAAAGCACTTCCTTGAGAGACGTACCCCCACTGGAATTCGAGCGCGCTTCCTATGTAGATGGCCCATTGAAC
>DASPQG010000034.1:0-28566 GCA_035625085.1 Thermoplasmata archaeon | reverse complement strand
GGTCGATGGACGCATTCGCCCCGCGACGCGCGCGGCGATCCTCGAGCTCGTGAAGGAGGCACGCCGACGGGCCGAGGTGCTCGACGGCCGGAGGAACTCGCTTACCCTGCGACTACGCGAACTCGGCGGCCTCATCCGGACCGCGGGAGACCTGGCCGCGGTATCGGGTTCCGAGTACCTGGACGCGAACCACATTCGGGAAGCGCTCCAGCGGGCCCGCTCGATCGAAGAGCAGGTCCGCGAGGTCTACGGCTCGTTCCAGAGCGGGCTGCGGCAGGAGTCGACCGAATCGCAGCGCCAGTCGATGGGTTACTACAATTGGAACGACCATCCCGACTCCGGCCAGTTCCCCGGCGGCTACGGCTGACCGTTCCTCCGAAGGGGCTAAGAGCGGGACGTCGGTGGCCGCTTTTCGCGGGCGCGTAGTCTAGTGGTTATGACGTCACCCTGACACGGTGAAGGCCGCCAGTTCGAATCTGGCCGCGCCCACTCTCGAATCTCCTGACTCACCGTGGACGGACGGGGTCCCTTCGCGCCCCTCGCCGCGTGAAAGGCCCAGCACGGAACCTTTCGTGGTTCAGGAATTGCACGAAAACGGGGCGACCGTTGACTCCGAGAAACCGGCCCCCATGGAGTAGTTGCCCAGGATCTGCATCGGTAGCCCACCCCGCAGGAGAATCCTCCTCCCCCGAACAACGGTGCGTACGTCGTTGCGATGCGGTCGGCCGAGAGGGGGGACGCCGTGGTGACCTTCGGGAACGAGATCTCGAACGGGCTGGGGAGATAGACCGTCGCGGTCAGTCCCGCGATCGGGTAGCTGCCGACGTTTACTACGGAAAGCGCCACCGAGGGGCCGGCAGGCGTCGGGGGGCCGGGCTGGAACGAAAGCACGGTGATCGGCGTCGTGGTGCCGGGGCCCGTGGAGGGGAACAGGATGCCCATCTCGCAGGAAACGACCGCCACCAGGGCGGCCCCGATGACCAGCAGCGCCGCCGGCCGGTTTACCATCTTCGCCCCGGCGGAGTCCGTACCGCGACGCTAGTAGATGAGGAATTGACCCGGCACGACCGTGGGTCCGAGATTCCAACCCTATGGAACCCGAACCGCTCCCCACGGCCGGCCACACCGAGCCGGTGGGGATGGCATTCTGATTCGACGGCCGAGCGGCCGTTCCCGCCGGCCGGGCATCGGGCGGCGCTCGGCACCCAGTTAGTAGCGCGCGATGCTTCCCGTGGAGAGAGCCCGGCGTTCGAACACCTTCCAGAGACCGACCGCGGCGCCGAACGACACCGCGGCGGCGAGCGCGACCGCTCCCCAGAGGACGGCCGTGGTCCCGAGCGGATCGCCCGAGATCGCCGAGCGGATGGCGGCCAACCCCCACGTGAGCGGCAGCGCGTCGCCGACCCACTGCAGGGGGAGCGGCAGGGAGGAGAGGGGGAAGTTCACGCCCGACAGCAACAGGCCGACGAAGAGGAAGATGTTCCCCAGGATGAGCGACGTGCGCAGATAGAGCGCGACCCCGCCGAGAAGAAGACCGAACCCGACCATCGCGAACGCCGTCAGCACCACGGAGACCGCGAGCGCCGGGATCGTGGAGGCCGGGATCGAGACTCCGAAGAGCACTACCGCGTAGACCAGGCCCACCGCCACGGTGGCGAGCGAGATCGCGATCGGGATGAACCCCCGGCCGAAGTAGAGAGCGAACCGGTTCGCGGGAGTGACGAGGAGGTGTTCCATCGTCCCCTGGTGCTTCTCCGAGTCGGTCGTCTGGCAGACCGAGAAGACGCTCGAGTAGGTCACGGT
Source organism: Thermoplasmata archaeon (assembly GCA_035625085.1). GTDB lineage: Archaea > Thermoplasmatota > Thermoplasmata > Lutacidiplasmatales > UBA184 > Lutacidiplasma. The sequence goes on along the minus strand of DASPQG010000034.1, from coordinate 26,763 downwards.
CGCCACGGCGTTCCCGACGACCGTGTAGGCGATTGCGGAGGAGCCCCCGCCCCCGAGCTGGACGACGAAGGCGAAGAAGACCATCTGGGTGAGCGGGATGACGAAGACCGTCCCGAGCACGAAGTCGACCCGCATGAAGCCGAGGCTCGTGCGGGGTGCCATGACTGCGTTCGTCCAGAGCGTCCGCCAGAACGACGGGCGGTACGCGGTCGGGGAAGCGGTGGCCATCGCCATCGGTATCGCCTCCCCCCTTCCTCAGTACCACCCGAGGTTCCCTACCTCGAGGACGTGGCGTTCGACCCGGTGGAAGACGAGGCCGGCGACGGCGAGGTAGGCGACCGTGGTGCCGACGGCCCCCACGAGGTCCCAGGCGAACCCCCAGCTGAACCCGTGGTAGCCGGGGATCGAGAGATACCGCAGCGCATCGAGTCCCCACGTCGGCGGGAAGACGAGCGAGACCGGGTTCGTGTAGAACGGGAGCAGGACGACCGGGAACATGCAGCCGGTGCCGATGTAGAAGGCGAACTCCCCGACGTTCTGGATGAACCCGGCGTAACGGGTGTAGACGTAGAACGCAGCGAAGATCACGCCGACGCTCGCGAGGGTCACCATGACGAAGACGAACAGCAGCGCGAATGCGACCGGGTTCGTTACCGGGGGCGGGCCACCCGCCACCGCGAGGATGACGGCATAGACGATCGCCCCGCCGATCAGCCCCGAGATCACGTTCCAGAGGACGCGGCCGAGGACGACGTACAGGTACGGAGTGGGGGACTGGATGGTCGGCTCGAGCGTTCCGAACTCCCGGTCCTGGTCGGTCGCCCAGCCGCTCCCGTAGAGCGTCTGGCCCCACATGCTCATCATCCCCGCGCCGAGGATCGCGTACGTCAGGAAGTAGGGGCCGGCGCCGCGGAACAGCTCGAAGGAGACGAGCGCGAAGATCACGGGCGCGATCATCGAGGGAATCAGCCATTGCGGGTCCGCGAGGAACATGAGCACGCTCAGCCGGAGCGACGAGTAGGTCGCCCGCGAACGGGAGTAGTGGGCGACCGCGGTCGCCATCTAGGGGGCCTCCTCCTCGACGAGATCGAGGTAGACGTCCTCGAGTGAGGTCCGGCGTTCCCGCACGGAGAGCTCGGCGTGGTTCGGCAGAAGCGCCCGCACCTGCTCCGGTCCCGTCTCGCCCGTGCGCAGTCGCATCGTGAGGCGGGAGACCGGGCCGAACTCTTCGGTGAGGATCTTCGAGACTCCCGGGAGGCGGTGCAGCGCCGCGACCTCCCGGTCGTCGAACCCGTACGCCTCCGCCTCGAGCGTGCGGTCACCTCCGACAAGATGTCGTAGGTTCGCGATGGTGTCCTGGGCCACGACGCGGCCCTTCGACAGGACAGCGAGCCTCGGGCAGAGCTCCTCCGCCTCGAACATGTAGTGCGTGGTGAGGAAGATCGTCACCCCGTCTGCGACGAGCGAACGGATCAGCTTGCGCATCTCCCGGGCACTCTTCGGATCGAGGCCGATCGTCGGTTCGTCAAGGAACAGGATTTCGGGGCGGTGGAGGATCCCTCGGGCGATGTGGAGCCTCTGCTTCATCCCGCGGGAGTACTCCTCGACCCGCCGGTCCGCGGCCCACTCGAGTTCGACGCGCGCGAGCACTTCGCTGATCCGCCGCTCTCGCTCGGCGAGCGGAACCCCGTAGAGGTCCGCGAAGTAGCGGAGGTTGTCCCGGGCGTTGATGCGGTTATAGAGCCCCCGTTCGCCGCCCAGGACCAAGCCCATCCGAGGCCTCAGCCATTCGGCTTCCCGGACAACATCGTGCCCGAGCACGAACGCCTCGCCGTGGGTCGGGAGCAGCAGGGTCGAGAGGATCTTCGTGAGCGTCGTCTTTCCGGCGCCGTTCGGACCGAGCAGGCCGAAGATCGACCCGCGCTCTACCGTGAGATCAATGCCGCGTAGCGCCTCAGTGTGGCTGACCTCACGGAACAGGAACCCCTTCCGGGAGGTGAACGAGCGCGTGAGCCCGCGGGTTTCGATGGCGAAGGAGTCGTTCGACATACGTCACGGTGGAGCGGTGCCGCAGACGGGTACTAGTACAAATACCTCGTAGCTCCCGTCAGTGTGCCTGAAACGCTTCCCGACCACGCGTTCCAACTCGCGACGGCGTGCCCCGGATGGATCGACCCCGTTGTCGCAGGGAAACGGTGAGCGACGAAGGCAACGCCTCAGGAGAAGGAGTTCGAGGGCGCCGTCCCGCTGAACCCGTTCGTCCCGATTGCGACGACCTGGAGGCCCAAGAGGCCGTTACCGGCTCCGGTACCGGCGGTATAGAACACCAGCGTGAACCCTCCGCTCAGGAGCCCGCCGTAGGGGGGATTCAGCGTCCACGACTGGTTCACCGTATTGTACGTCGCGACCGCGGTGGCATTGGTCGGGGAGAACAACGACACCGTGATCCCCGTCGGCCATGCAACGGTCGCTCCTACCGCGTTTCGCAGCGCCAAGAGAACGTTGGCCGTGGAGATCCCTCCTCCGGCGCCCGCGATTTCGATCGAGTAACAGTAATGACCGGTCGCGACCGGACACCCGGGGTTCGTCACGCCGGTGGCATTGATCGGAATCCCCCACGAGAAGTCGACCCCGATAGGAGTCGTCGAGTGGGAGAATGCGAGCGACACCGTCACATCGTTGTTGCTCACGGTGATCTCACCGGTCTGCGGCAAGACGGAGTAACCGGCCACGTTCAGGACGGTGTACAGGTAGAGACCGTTCGGCTCCGAGAAGGTGAGTGACGCGCCGGCCGACGAGCTGGTCACGAGCGTGGTGTTTTGGGTGAGCTGAACGGTCCACTCCACCCCCGTCGCAAGCCCCGTCTGGTAGAACGTGATCGTGTGGTTCGTCGAGGAGCTACCGTTCGACACATTCAGAGAGAGCCCGGGGATCCCACCGAAGAGTATCAGTAGCACGAGCACCACGACCACGGCGAGAGCGCCGACAAGCACCCACTCCGGCTTCGACCGAGGCTTTCTCAGCAGCTCCCGAATCGACGACCCTGCCGAGGGTTGAGGGGATCCCGACATACTGTTCCTCACGGACGCGTCAGCACGGAGAGCGCGTGCCTATCTTTCTCGATTTCGGAAGGGAACACGCCGAGGGAATTGGGGCGGTGACTCAGCTCCTACCGTAGGTTCCGAGGAGCTGAGCCGCCTCGATGGACTTGGCTCGGGCCGCGGCCTCTACTTCCTTCGCAGAAAGTCCCGGACCGAGACCGAGCGGCTCACGAAGGGCGTACAGCCGGAAGAAGTAGCGGTGCGGCTTGCCGGGCGGCGGTGACGGGCCGCCGTAGCCGGAGTTCTTCCAGCTGTTCCGTCCCTGGCGGCTTCCGTCCGGGAGCGACCCGTCCTTCGGGACCCCCTCGGCAAGCCCTTTCGCCGAGCCCGGAACGTCGTAGATGACCCAGTGCACCCACGTTCCGACCGGGGCATCCGGATCGTCGCAGATCAGGGCGAACGCCTTCGTCCCGTTCGGGGTCCCTTCGAACACGAGGGGCGGCGACACGTCGGGGCCGTCGCCAGTGTATTTCGTTGGGACTGTCTCTCCGTTCCTCCACTTCGGCGAACTCAATCGCAGCGCCATCGTGTCTCCGAGTCCTACCCCGCCGGTCCGGCGGAGGCAGGTTCGGGCGAAAAGCACGGAGCCTCCACTTGAAGGGTTCGATGTGCCGTCCCACGCGATTTCGGAGGCCGAATGAGCTGCCAACTAGATTTCGGTAGTCCTAACAATTAGGATGGCCCATATATACGACGGGACCCTGGTCCGACCCGTGGAGCTCCTCCAGCAGCTCACGCATCGGCAGGTGGAAGCACTCCGGGTGATCGCGGCCCACCAAGAAGACCCCCGAGGGGCGAGCCTCAAGGAGATCGCGGTCGGACTCCGAGTGCGACCGCCCTCCGCGCTGGCGCACCTGGGCCCGCTCGAGGAACTAGGCCTGATCTCGCGCTACCGTGGGAAGAGCCGGCTCACGGACAGAGGAAGTCGAACCCTGCAGGAGTACTTGCGCCATCACCGGGTCGCCGAGACCCTGTTCGGGAACCTGGGACTCGGACCCGACGAGACGTGCGCAGCGGCGCACGAGATTGATCTGGCGATCTCCCATCGGACCGTGGACGAGATCTGCCGGGCCCAGCAGCATCCTGCGGAGTGTCCGCACGGGGCGCCCATCCTCCCCTGTCGGCACCCGACCTCCGGGAAGGCCGCCTGACCGGACCACAGCGGGAGGAAGTATCGTTGCAGAAGACCGCCAAGGTCATCATCGCGGTCATCGCCGTCCTCGCCATCGTCGGCGGGACCGCGGCCGAGATCCTGACCAGTGCCGCTCCGACCAAGCCCGGGAGCTCACCGGGATCGCCGATCCCGGTCGTCGCGGCCGAGAACTTCTGGGGCAGTCTCATCTCCCAGCTCGGGGGCACCCAGACCTCCGTCACCAGCATCGTGACGGACCCGAACACCGACCCTCACGAGTACGAGGCCAATACTTCGGACGCCGTCGCGATCACGAACGCTCAGCTGGTGATCGTGAACGGCGTCGGCTACGACGACTGGGCGCTCGACCTCATCTCCGCCGATGACACCCCGAACCAGATCGTCCTCAACGTGGGCGATCTGAACGGAGTGACCGTGGGGGGCGGGATCGTCTCGGGAAACCCCCACATGTGGTACAACCCCGTCTACGTGAATCGCACGGTAGCCGCGATGTACTCCGACCTGGTCACGATTCGCCCTTCGGAGCGGAGCTACTTCGAGGCGAACTATGCTACGCTCAACGCGTCGCTCGGAGCGCTCTACAGCCAGGCCAATCAGATCAAGAAGCAGTTCGCGGGCACCATCGTCGCCTCGACCGAGAGCATCTTCGTCTATCTCGCCAATTACACGGGCCTCGACCTGATTTCGCCCCCGGCGTTCATGGAGGCGGTCGCTGAGGGGAACGACCCCTCGACCCAGAGCGTGGTCGAGTTCCAGCAACAGCTGGAGAGCGGTCAGGTCCGAGTGCTCGTGTACAACCAGCAGACGGTCACGCCGATCACATCGAACATGAAGACCATCGCCGCGCAGAACAACGCCAGCCTGATCGGGATCACGGAAACGATCCAGCCACCGGACTACTCCTTCCAGGCCTGGATGAGCGCGGAGTACCTCGAGCTATACAACGCGTTGAACGCCAACACCCTGGGACAGTGATCCCCGATGGGGGGAACGTTCTCTCGCCCCACGGTCCCCTCCGACGCCGCCTCATCGATTCGTGCCTTCCATCTCACGGTAGGGTACCGGAAACGGAGAACACCCGTCTGGCAGGACGCGAACTTTGAGATCCGTACGGGGGAGTTCGTCGCCGTCATCGGCCCGAACGGCTCTGGGAAGACCACCCTCTTCCGGATGCTCCTCGGTCTCCAGCGGCCGGCCCGGGGGCGACTCGAGGTGTTCGGGGAGGCGCCTCGTCGGGGCAATCCCCGCATCGGCTACGTCCCGCAACGCCATACCATCGACACCGACACGCACGTGGCCGCGGACGCGCTCGTCCGCCTCGGAGCGACGGGCACCCGGTGGGGCCCCGGAATCTCCATCCAGGGTCCGAAGGAGGCGGCGGCTCAAGCGCTCGCCGCGGTCGGTGCTTCGGAGCTCGGCCACCGGGCGCTCGGCGCCCTCTCGGGCGGCGAGCTTCAACGGGTGTTCCTCGCGGAGGCGCTCGCCGGAAACCCCGAGATGCTGCTGCTCGACGAACCGCTCTCGAACCTCGATCTGCGACGGTCGCGGGAGCTCGTGGAGGTGGTCCATGAGCTCGTGCGCGCGCGCCACGTGACGACCCTCTTGGTCGCCCACGACATCAACCCGCTCATCCGGTGCCTCGACAAGGTGATCTACATCGCCAACGGCCGGGTCGCCACCGGGCGCCCCGATGAGGTGCTCACGTCCGAGTCGCTCACCGCCCTCTACGGGGTGACGGTCGAGGTGCTCCACGACTCCCGCGGAAACATCGTCATCGTGGGCGGGGAGAACCCGCACGAGGCCAACGCATGAACCCGTTCAGCTGGAACATCGTCACGGACCTGCGCTCGATGTGGCAGTACGCGTTCATGCGGAACGCGTTCGAGGCGGGAACGGTCGTCGCGATCGTCGCCGGGATCGTTGGGTACTTCGTGGTCCTCCGTCGCTCGGCGTTCGCGACCCACGCGCTCGGGCACGTGGGCTTCTCGGGGGCGGCCGGGGCCGTGCTGTTCGGATTCAATCCCGTCTACGGCCTGCTCCTGTTCACCACTGGCGGAGGGACGCTGATGGCGTTGCTTGGCCGTCGGGCGGCCACCCGGGACATCGAGATCGGGACCGTCCTCGCGTTCATGCTCGGGCTCGGTCTGATCTTTCTGAGTCTCTACAATGGGTACGCGACCGAGGCGTACTCCATCCTCTTCGGGGAGATCCTCGGGATCAGCGACGCCGGCGTCATCCTGACGCTCGAGGCGGGAGCCCTCGTCCTGGGCGCCCTGATTCTGATGTATCGACCCCTCCTCTTCTCGTCGCTCGACGAGGACGTCGCGGAGGCGCGGGGGCTCCCGCTGCTCGCCCTCAACCTCGTGTTCATGCTGCTGCTCGCCGTCGCGATCTCCTTCGCGGTCCAGGTGGTCGGGGTCCTGCTGATCTTTGCGCTCATGGTGACCCCCGCGGCTACGGCCGTGCGTCTGACGCAGCGGCCACTATACGCGATCATCGTCTCGGCGTCGGTCGCGCTCTTTTCCATCTGGGCGGGGCTTTTCATCGCCTGGTACGAGCAGTATCCTCCCAGTTTCTTCATCGTCACCACGGCGTTCGTCATCTACGCGGTCGTCCGGATCGGCCCGACCGTTCTCGACCTCGTCGAGCGGGCCGTGGGAGCGCCCTCCCGTCGGGCGAGCCCGAGGACGCCCTCTCCGGCGGTGACCCCTCATGTGGACCCGCAGGCCCCACGGTAGCGGACCTCCGCTTCAGCTCCGGACTGTCCCGGGGGCCGAGGCGGACTACTTCAGCGCCTCTTTCTTTCCCTGGAACAGGTCGCGGGACGGGCGGAGCAGGTCGAACACGTCCCGGTCGATCCGGGGGGCGCCGTGGGCGACCAGCGAGGCGAGGTTGGCGCCCACGCCGGGGCCGAGCATGAACCCCTGGCCGCACATCCCGATGCCGAGGACGAACCCCTCGACGTTCGGGGCCTTCCCCACGATCGGGCTCCCGTCGGGGGTCATCGGGTAGAGGCCACGCCAGACCCGCCGGATCGTGAGGTTCTTGAGACGGGGGATCACCTCGACGAGACGCGCTGCGATGATCGGCATGAACTCGTACGTCGAGTTCCGGTTCGTTCCCGAGATCGGCGTGATCGGCGTGTAGCAGAAGATGATCTGGCCGTTCGCGTCCTGGCCGAAGTAGAAGTTGATCGTCTTCCCCTCGGGCCCGGGGCGCAGGTCGACGATGAGCGGCCCGAGGAACTGTTGCACGGGCGCCGAGATCCCGCCCTCGTGACTATCGGGGAGAATCGGCATGTCGAGACCCGCCATCGCGCAGATCGCGGAGGCGTTCACGCCCGAGGCGTTGATCACCGTGGAGGCGCGGAACTCCTCCTTCTCCGTCCGGACCCCCACCACGGTGTTGCCCTGCATCACGAGCGACTTCACCGGGGTTCGATATCGGTACTCGGCCCCGAGGCGGATCGCTTCCCGGGTGAACGACTCGGCGGCGAGGAGCGGACTCACCTGACCGTCGTCGGGCGAGAACGTCCCTCCCCGAAGGTTAGTCTCGTTGATCCCCGGAACGATCTTCGTGAGCTCGTCCGCTCCGAACCAGTCGATGTTGAGGTGGAACTTCTTCTGGACCGGGAGGAGGCCCTTGACGGTCGTCTCCACCTTCTCGGTGAAGGCGGGGAAGCAGTACCCTCCCTTCTTCCAGCCGATGTCGGTTCCCGTCGCCTCCTTCCATCCTGAGAAGATCTCGAGACTCTCCCGGCACAGCGTGATCTTCGCCGGATCGGAGTGCGTGGCACGAACCCCGCCGATCGCCGCCTTGTTCTGGCCCTGGCCGGAGGCCGACAGTTCGTCGAGGACGAGCGTCCTCAACCCCTCGCGGGCGAGGAAGTAGGCTGTCGGGTTCCCGACCGAGCCCGCGCCGATGACGATCGCGTCAACCGGAGGAGCGGCCATCGCTCTCCACCAGGAACGCCTTCATAGGGACCTCCTGGGTGAACGGCCGATGCACGGGCGGGGTGACCGTCTTTGGGTCGATCCCGAGCTCCCGGAAGAGCCGCAGGGTGAGTTCGGCGCAGGTCTTCCCGCCGCACGGTCCCATTCCCGTCCGCAGCGCGGCCTTGATCGCGTTGAGGTCGAGGCTTCCCGAGTCTCGGAGGTACTCCACGATCATCTCGCGCGTGACCCGCTCGCACCGACAGATGACGACCTCGTTGTCCGCCGGAGGGGCCACCTCGGCCGGCACGGAGGGCGTCTCGGGGGGGCGGATCCGGACCCCGGCGACCTTCTCCGCGTCCGCGAACGGGACCTCGAGGACCATGAGCCGCCGCCGGTTGAGCGACTTCCCCGAGAGGATCCGAAGCACCTTTCCGGTTCCCACGGGCTCCCCTTCGAACCCGGTTGTCGGGACCTCGTCGCCGACGTGCACCAGTTCTTCGGGCATCTCCCACGGGATCGTCACCCGGGCGACCTTCGAGTACGGGTCGTGGCGCCGGTCGACGAGGCTGATCGCGAGTCCCGGGCAGATCGCCACGCACTTCAAGCACCCGACGCAATCGCCGACCAGCTTGGGGCGTCCGAGGAGATTGCCCTCGGGGATCGCGATCCCGTCGGTGATGCAGACGTCGGTACACGGGTTGCACGGGATCTCCTGGGCGCAGCGCAGGATCGGGTAGACGGTCAAGCCTGTCGGGGGAGGATAGTAGCCGAGGACGGGTCCGGGGTGCGACCGGAGCATCGTCTGGATCGTGACCCAGTCGGGGGGAATCTCGACGGGACGTCCGAGCTCCTTCAGGATCTCCCGCGCGACGATTTTCCCGGAGAACATCGCGGCCGAAGCCTCGGCGATCTCGTGGGCGTCCCCGGCGGAGAACACCTTCATCCCGAGGCGACGGCCCTCCTCGTAGAGTTCGTTCACCGACGAAAGGCCGACCGCGACCAGCACCGTGTCGACCTCGAAGGCGAGCTCGGTGCCGGCGATCGGGCGGAACTTCTCGTCCGCTCGGGCGATCACCACGCGCTCGACGCGCCCGTTCCCCTCGGCCCGCACCACCGTGTGGGAGGTGTACACGGGAACGCCGAGGCGGAGGATCTTGTCCTTGTGCACTTTGTACCCGCCGACCTCGGGCATCGCCTCGGCGAGCCCGACGACGTCGATCCCCGCCTGCAACGCCTGATAGGCGACGATGAGGCCCACGTTGCCGCCACCGATGATGAACAGGCGCCGCGACGGACGGACGAGGTCCCGGTTAACGAGCGTCTGGAAGGCGCCCGCCCCATAGACGCCCGGGAGATCCGCGCCCGGGAAGGCGAGCGCCTTCTCTCGTGCCCCGGCCGCGACCAGCATGCACTTCGGTCGGACGACCGTGAACCGACCCTGGCGCTCGACCCCAACGATCCCGTCCTGGAACACACCCACGACGGGTGAGGAGGTCCAGAGATCGACCGTCTTCTGCGCCCGTGCGTGTTGCTCGAGGATCCGACCAATGTCGTTCCCACGGATCCCGGCGTAGCAGTCGTCCACGGAGCCGAAGAAGTTGTGCGTCTGCAGGCTGAGCTTCCCGCCCAGCTCCTGCTTGTCGTCACAGACGATGCAGGGGACGCCGTGTTCGCCGAGTTCGGCCGCCGCCGTGAGGCCCGCCGGGCCGCCGCCGACGATCAGCACCTCGGTCTCGACCTGCGGGATCTCGCGCTTGAGGTGGAGCGGCGCGTCATCCGCGAGCAGTTCGGGCAGCCCCTCGATAGGGCGTACGTCCATGTTCGGCCGGACGGCGGTGATGCACGCTTTGACCGGGAGCCCGTCCGCAAGGACCAAACACTGCGCGCACTGTCCGTTGGCGCAGAAAATCCCCTGCGGGGAACCGTCACGTCGATGATGGCCGAAGACGTGGATACCGTTCGCGAACAGCGCCGACGAGATCATCTCCGCCTTCCGGGCCTCAAGCTTCCGCCCGTCGAAGGTGAACTCGACCATCTCGGGATGGGCGGGCACCTCCAGGATCGGATGTCGTTCGACCCGGTCGGGGGACATGGTGACTCTCTCGCCGGAAAAGAGGCCGAGCCGCGGACATTAACTCCGTATCAACACGATTTCACGAAATCGATACGGCTCTGGGGAGGCTGGGAATCCGCATGATTTGGAACATTGAGCGCCCGGTCAACGACGTGAACACGATCCGATCCTACGCTCCGAACTCCGCCGAGCGGAAGAAGCTCCAGGAGGAGCTCTTTGCGATGCGGAAGCGCACGGTCGAAATCCCACTCATCATCGACGGCAAGGAGGTCGAGACCGGCACGTTCGGCTACGTGCGGTGCCCCGACGATCACGACACCGTCCTCGCGCGGGCGCACATCGCGGGGGAGGCCGAGCTCAAGCGGGCGGTGGAGAGCGCCCTCGCGGCTCAGGTGAGCTGGGCGAAGATGGACTGGTACCACCGGGTTGCGGTCTTCCAGAAGGCGGCCGCGCTGCTCTCGGGTCCCCGTCGGACCCGGAACATCGCCGCGATCATGCTGAACCACTCGAAGAACCCGTACGAGGCGGAGATCGACCTCGCCGAGCTCGTCGACTTCTGGAGCTTCAACGCCTACTTCACCCGCCAGATCTACGAGATGCAGCCGAACCAGTACCCCGGCGAGACCAACCGGTTCGACTGGCGGCCGCTCGAGGGGTTCGTCCTCGCGATACCGCCGTTCAACTTCTACTCGATCGCGGGGAACCTCCCGACGGCCCCGGCGATGGTCGGCAACGTGGCGCTGTGGAAGCCGGCCCGCTCGGTGATCTTCTCGAACTACGAGATCTTCAAGGTGCTCGTGGAGGCGGGGCTCCCGCCGGGCGTGATCAACTTTGTCCCGTTCTCGAGCAAGGACGCGCCGGTCCTGCTCGACCACCCGGCGCTCGCCGGGGTCCACTTCACGGGGAGCTACGACACCCTCGTGCAGATCTGGAAGCGGGTCGGTTCGAACCTCGAGAAGTACCGCAACTTCCCGCGCATCGTGGGCGAGACCGGTGGCAAGGACTTCATCTTCATGCACCCATCGGCGGACGTCCGCGGCACCGTCGTGAACCTGATCCGCGGAGCGTTCGAGTACCAGGGCCAGAAGTGCTCTGCCTGCTCGCGCGCGTACATCCCCGAGAGCCGGTGGCCCGAGGTGGAGCGGCTCATCAAGGAGGAGGTCCCGAAGGTGCCGATGGGCCGGGTCGAGGAGCTCACGAACCTGATGGGCGCCATCATTGACGAGCCGGCGTTCCAGAACATCGTCACCTACCTCGAGTACGCCCGCAGCCACCCGACGGAGTACTCGTTCGTGGTGGGCGGCGAGTCGGACGGCACGAAAGGCTGGTTCGTCCGCCCCACCGTGATCCGGACGACCGAGCCCCACGGCAAGCTGATCTCGGAGGAGATCTTCGGGCCCGTCCTCACCCTCTACGTCTATCCGGACGCGAAGTACGAGGAGACACTCAAGCTGTGCGACGCCACCTCCCCCTACGGCCTCACGGGGGCGGTCTTCTCCCGGGACCTGAAGGCGGTCGCCCAGGCGGAAGAGGCGCTCCGCTGGAGCGCAGGGAACTTCTACATCAACGACAAGCCCACGGGCGCGATCGTCGCCCGCCAGCCGTTCGGGGGCGCCCGACGCTCCGGGACGAACGACAAGGCGGGGTCGGTGCTGAACGTCCTTCGCTGGCTCTCGCCGCGGAACATCAAGGAGAACGAGGTCCTGCCGGACGACTGGCACCGCCCGTTCATGGGCTGAACGGACGCGATTGCTCGGGAGGGGGCCTGCGGACGGGCTCCCTCCCTCGCGGTCTCACGGGGGACCTGGCGGGCGGCCGAGGTCCTTCATGATCTGTTCGTACTGCTCGCGGGTGATCTCGCCCCGGGCGTAGCGCATCCGGGCGATCATCGCGGGCCGGTTCGCCCCGTAGTTCGGGCCGGGGTTCCCGCTCCCGTACCGCCGGCCGTACCGGCTCGTCCGGGTGCTCCAGAAGGCGACCCGGACGATGAAGAACACGACGATCAGGATGAAGAACGCGATGAAGAACCCGCCAAACGGGTAGTACCGGTACGTGCCGGACGGGCTGCTGACGCCGAACGCGCTCGGAAACAGCAGGAGAGCGAGCAGCACCGCGGCGATGCCCGCGAGCACCACCCCGATGATCACCGGCCACCAGTGGAAGCGACGCGGCGGGGGCGGGTAGGACATCCCGGCGGGCCGATAGTACGGTCCCGAGCTGCTCATGGTTGAACCATGGAGCGAACGGAGGCTCCCGGGATAAGAAACGTGCTCCCGAAGCGGGGCTCCGTCTCGGGACGGTGAGAGGCGGCCGGTCTCTCAGGTGACGGCGGTCGCGCTCCCGGACGGCCGCTGCTCGTCCGCCTTCACGACCTCGGCGTAGAGGTACTCGTTCGGGGGGTGCTCCTTGTGCTTCCGAAGCTCCGTCTCCGTCGACCGGAGCTCGGTCCTCCGGATCTTTCCGCTGATCGTCTTGGGGAGCTCGGTGGAGAACTCGATGATCCTCGGGATCTTGTAGTGGGCGAGCCGCGTCCGGCAGAACAGGAACATGTCGCGCGCGAGCTCCGCAGACGGCACCTGACCGGGCTTCAGGATGACGAACGCCTTGACGAGCGCCCCGCGGATCGGGTCGGGGCTTCCGATCACCGCCGCCTCGGCGACCGCCGGGTGCTCCGTGAGCGCGCTCTCGACCTCGAACGGACCGATGCGGTAGTCGGACGACTTGATCACGTCGTCGGCGCGGCCTACGAACCAGAACCGCCCGTCCGTGTCCCGGTAGGCGCGGTCCCCCGTGTAGTACCACTCTCCGCGGAACGCCTTCGCCGTCACCTCGGGGGAGGCACCGAGGTAGCCGGCGAAAAGACCCGGGGGATGGGAGGTGACCCGGACGGCGATGTTCCCCTCCTTCTCCGGCTTCAGCTCCACACCGTGCTCGTCGACCACACGTACGTCATAGAGGAACGACGGCCAGCCGACCGAGCCCGGCTTGATCTCGCGGCCGGGGAGGTTACCGACCATCAGGGTCGATTCGGTCTGACCGTAGCCGTCGCGCAGGGTGATGCCCGTTCCCTTTCTCCAGGTGTCGATGACCTCTGGGTTGAGAGGCTCCCCCGCGCTCACGCACTCGCGGAACCGGAACCGATACTTCGCGAGGTCCTCGAGGATGAACATGCGCCAGACGGTCGGCGGGGCGCAGAACGTGGTGACGGCGTGGTCCTGGAGCTCCTGAAGGTGACGGGGCGCGTCAAACCGGCCCGAGTAGTGGAACGAGAAGGAGGAGGCCCCGACGTTCCACGGGGCGAAGAACGAGCTCCAGGCGAACTTCGCCCATCCCGCCTGGCTGATGTTCGAGTGGACGTCGCCGGGCTTCACCCCGATCCACGCGGAGGTCGTCAGGTGGCCGATCGGGTAGCTCGTGTGGGTGTGCGTGACGATCTTGGGAAGACCGGTCGTCCCCGAGGTGAAGAACAGGAACAGGGGGTCGCTCGAGCGGGTGGCCGCGGCCGACGCGTCGGAGGACTCCGTACGGCTGGCGTCGACCGAGGTCCAGCCGGGTCGCAGGCCGCCCGTGATCAACTTGATCGGGATCGGGTGACCCGTGGACATCTCGGCCCAGTCGATCTTCTTCGCGCTGACCGGGTCCGCGAGGACCGCGCCGGGGTGGAGCTGGCGGAACCGGTACTCGATGTCCGAGGGGGAGAGGATCGTGGCCGCCGGGACGAGGACGAAGCCTCCCTTGATCGCCGCGTAGTAGCTGAGCCAGACCTCCGGGTAGACCGGGAGTATCACGAAGAGCGACTGCTGCTGCTTCAGGCCGAGTCCGCGGAGGAGGTTGAGCAGACGATTACCGGCTTCCACGAACTGCCGGTACGAGAGGCGTACCTCGTGGTCCCGATCGTCGGCCCAGATGAGCGCGGGGCGGTCCGGCCAGCGCTTCAGCTGGCGGCCCTCGAACACCTCGCGGGCCCAATTGAACTGTTCCGGCACCTCGATCCGGTCCCGGGTGAGAGGCTCGACCTCTCCCTTCTCGACGAGGTCAAACGCCTCGGAAATCGGGATCATAAACTCCTCGAGGCGAACGAGCGGACCATTCTACTTACGAGTTACGTGATTCCGAGATTATCTCTCCCCGCGCCCGAGCGCCGCGCGTCAGGGCTTGACGTGGAGGGACGACCTTCGATGGTCCGGAACCCGAGGACCGTTACTTCGGTCGAATGAGTCCGAGGTGGAGAAGGTCCCGGCGGATCTCGTCGCGTTCCATGGCGGTCAGCGGAAGGAGCGGTGGACGGACCGGTCCCCCGGCCATTCCCATCAGTTCCCCCCAGTACTTCACCATCTGAACCGGAAGGGCCCCTCCCGTCCTCCCGGCGAGGCGGCTCCACCACTTGCGGGAGACCGCCTTGATCGGACGGATCTGCTCATAGAGCGCCCGGGCCGCGTCCCACTGCCCTTTCGTGGCGAGATCGATGAACTTCACGTACTGGTTGGCGGTCGGGGTATCGAACCGCCAGTCGCTCGTGTTCGCGAACATCACCTGCTGGTGGATGCCGTACGGCTCGCCGACGAAGAAGATCTCCTCGTCCGGCATGCTGACGACCGCCTTCGCGCCCGCCTCGAGGTGAGTGTCGAGCGAAAGCTGGAGGTTGAAGCTCGCCTCCTTGATCGCGATCAGCGTGTCGAGCTCCGCCATCCGGGCCATCGCCTTCGCGGAGAGGACGATCCCGAATTGAGGAGAGTTGTAGAAGGCGATCCCGATGTCGACCTTCTGGGAGACCCGGGTGACCCAGTCGACGACCTGCTCCTCGGTCTTCGTGACCATGTACGGCGCCGCGAGGATGACGAAGTCGTAGCCGAGCTCCTCGGCCCGGTGCGCCATCGCGATGACGTCCTTGAGACAGGTGTCGGTGACCTGGAACGCAATGTGCGATCGCCCGTGGACGAGCCGCGGAACGAGCTCCATGAGGTGGTAGCGCTCCTCCCGCGTGAGGCTCCAGAACTCGCCCATGTTCCAGGAGAACCCGAGACCTCGCGTACCGAGGGCGCGGACGTGCTCGACGTTCGTGGCGAGCCCCTTCTCGTCGATCTCGTCCTCCGCGGTGAACGGCGTCACCATCGTCGTCCACTGGCCGACGAGGTTCTCCCGACCCCACGCCTTCGCTTCCGACCGAGTGTAGCGCACTGTTCCTCCGTCGCGACTCGCCGACCGCTCCCCGTGTCAGCCCTACCGCGGGTTTATGCTCGCGGGGACCCGCCCGGGAAGAGGCGGTGCCCGTCCTTCGCAATCAGGAGCTCGAACCGCTCGCCTCGTCGCTCGTCCTCCACCACACGATGACCTTTCCGGTCGGCCCATGCCCGCACATCGATGCGGCTCGGGACGTCACCGAGCAGCACCCGGGCCAGGCTGCCCGCAGGAAGTCCCGAGAACTCGGTCTCGAGCTTCGCGATCGCTCCCTTGCAGGTGAGGGCCGTTCCGTCCACCGTCAGGGCGATCGAGGGTGACGTCACGAGGGGACCCGAAGGGCCGGGGGCTCGGGCCCGGCGAACACGTCGATCTTTCCCGACAGGCGCTGCCGGAGTTCGTCGCGCAGGTGCGCGACCGCGGCCGCGTCGACGGCCCCTTTCTCCCGGTCGCCCCGGGTGCAGACGGCGCCCCGCACGCCCACGATGTCCGGATTGATCCGGACGAGCGTATGCAGGTTGGCGATCTTGAGCGCTCCCGAGAGCGCCGTGCTCATGCCCGCTTCCTTCGCCTCGAGCACGAGCTCCTTCAGCTGGTGCTCACCGAGAAAGTCGAACAGATTCCGGCCGTCCTTCACGAGGGTGTCGATCAGCATCCCGTCGCTCTTGCTCTCCTTGCCGAGCTGCACGACGAGCGTGGGGTCGATGCCGTGGTAGAGGTGGCTGTCCGCGAAGGTCGCGGCGATGAGCTTCGTGTCGAACCCCTCGAGCGCCCGGCGGCTCTCGCGGAGGATGCGCAGCGCGGTCTCGTAATCGCTCTCCACGAAGCCGACCTTGACGGAGGTAGCGCCGAGGGCCCCGGCGCCGTACACCGCCATCGCCACCGTACCGGCCTGGTTCGGGACGACCCCGAGGGTGACGCTCACATGGATCTGCTTCGGGAATGCATTGCGGACCTCCCGGACGACCGGCGGGAAGTTCGATCCGACCATCATCTCGCGGAGGTTCTTCACATCGACAATGTCCGCTCCACCGCCGACCGCTTCCCGCGCCTCGTCGAGGTTCTGGACACTCACCATCAGCATCATCGGTTCATCCCTCCACGGGGTTCGCCCGGTCGCTGGCACCGACCCTCGGCCCCGGCGGTCGTCCCGACGGCTCCGCATCCTCTGAAACGATGGTCCGCGCCATTGGGCTATCCATAGGGCCAGTCCCTTTAGACTTACCCGTGAACGCCGTTTTCAGAGGGGGGTGGTGGAAAGCCTTCCTGTGGAGCCGGCTTGACAAGGTTCACCGGGTAACTCGCTGGGCGGCGGATTCGCTGGCCGCCCGAGCCTCATTTCGGACGATCGGCAGGGGCGAAACGAGCCGGCTCCACCTCGAGGAGACGTTCGCTCGAGCGGCGTTTTCGGACCACCCTAATAACCCGCCTCGTGCGTCGTGTCCGCGTGAGTGCGGGCCCTCCATCGGTCGCTCCAATCCCGACGTCGGGATCGAATCCGGTTCCCTCCGCGGAACCAATCGCGCACTTCGGGAGTACTCGGGGACGAGTCGAGGTTCATCTATCGAGCCTCGAGGGTCTCTACGACCGGGACAGCCGACCGACCTACCCCCACGCCGGTCCGATGATCGATGACTCGGTCGCGGAGTTCCTTCTCGCTGCGGCTCGTGAACAGCGACGGGTCCCGAAGATCGAAGTCGTTCTGAACCTCGATAGCCGCCCGCTCGGACCGGACCTGGAGGCGGCGACCCGAGCGCAGGTCCACAGCTTCTTCGCGAACGAGGCGGAGCTGGCCGCGCTCGACGTTCGTGTCAACCGATCGGAGGGGGTCGGCTCGCTCTGGTACGCGGTTCCGCTGGTCGCCGTGGCGTTGCTGGTCGCGGGCCTTCTCTATGCCAACGTCGGAACCCTCAATGGGACCGGCTACCTCACGACGCTGACGTACCTCGTTTTCATCACGATCGTCTGGGTGATGCTCTGGGACCCGTTCGAGGTGCTCCTCTTCGACTCGTACCTCATCCGCTCGCGGGTCCGGGCCTGCCGCAAGCTCGCCGCAGCTTCGGTCGTGTTCGTGTACCCCTCCGCTGCTGGAGCGAAATCGCCCCAGTAGCGAAGGGGACGCATCCCCCACCCGTACCTTCCCGGTGCACCCGGGACCTCCGACCTAGCCCGTGTCCGCGTTTACGCCTGGAGCGCTGCGAGGAGTCCGTTGCCCCTGGGGGATCCGAGTCCGGTACAGGCGTCCCAACCCGGACCCGCGGAGTACCCTCCGTTGTTCCCTGCGGTGATGTCCCGGAGGGCTCCGGCGACCGAGGGGGAGTAGAGGAGAGGGTTCGCATAGCCGAGCGGTTTTCCGAGACCCTGCGCAAGCCTCGCGACCAACGCCGCCCACAGCGGGGCGACCGCGCTCGTCCCGCCGATCACCGCCGAGGCGCCGTCGACCACCACCGAGTAGCCGGTACTGGGGTCGGCATCGCCCGCCACATCCGGGACGCCCCGACCGACGAACCCGTTCGGCGCGGAAGGCACCGACGAAGCCGACTGGTAGACGGGACGCGCGAACGCTTCGCTGACTCCCCCGCCCGTCGCCCCCTCGCCCTTAGCGAGCTCGTTCCAAACGACTTCCGAGACGATCTTCCCTCCCGATAGCTCGAGCCGGGTCCCGCCGCACCCGACCACGAACGGGCTGGAGGCCGGAAAGTCGACCTCCCGGGTGCCGGCCTGAGCTCCGTCCGACGCGCCCTGGTCTCCCGCCGCGGCGAGAATCGTTACCCCCTGGAGGGCTCCGTCCTGCGTGGCGACCTCGAAGGCGCGGCGGGCCTGCGGCGACCAGCTCTCCTCCGGCCCGCCCCAGCTGATCGACACGACCGAGGGACGATTGGCCGCGTCGTGGATCGACGAGGTGATCGCGTCGACGAACCCCTGCTCGGTGTTCGGGGCAAAGTAGACCACGAGCCGGGCGTCCGGAGCGAGTGCCCCGGCGACCTCCACGTCCAGCTCCACCTCGGCGTCGGGGCCGTTCGGGTCCCCGGTCGGAGCGTTGGTGGCGCCGTCGAGACCCACCGATACCACCTCGGGTACCCGGACTCCGAGGACCCCGAAGTACGAGCTGAGATCGTCGGGGGAGAAGCCGCCGCCGAACTCGAGGAGGCCGATGCACTGGCCCGTGCCCGAAAGGTCCGGAGGGAATTCGTAAGCGGAGGCGACCGAGAGGGGAGAGTACCCCGTCGCCTGGGGATCGGCATTCCGGCGGAAGTGCGGCCGAAGCTGCGGGCGGCTGTCGAGGCCGAAGACCCCGACGACCGCGTCCTTCAGCTCCTCCGGGAGCTGGACGGGGCCGACTGGGGCACGGTACGGTGTCGACGGGTGTTCGAACCGATGGAGTTCCACGCCGAACGCGTGGCCCAGGTCTGCGGTGGTCCCGGAGAGCTTGACGAGCCGTCGGGCCCGATCGACGAGCCCCACCGAGAGGCCCTCGCGCAGCGCGTACTCCTTCAACCGGGCCACGTCGTCCGCACGGGCGGAGTGGATCGCGGCGAACTGGACCCGGCTCAGGTACTTTCGGCGGGTCAGTAACGTGGCGCCGAGCTGCTCCATCGGTAGGGCCTCGGAGGGAGCGGAACCCCGGCGGAGAAAGACCGACACGTCGACCGGTTCGTCCTTCGGCGAGACACCGGCGTCCCGGGCACCGCTGATCGGACCTCTCCGGCTTCCGGGGAGTTCGTGGAGCTTCCCCACGGGGGCGCTGCTCGGCTGAGCCATAGCCGATGCCTCACTCCCGTAGGCCCATCACGCCCCTACTCCATCTCGACCCGGGGCCCGTCGGGCCGATGCTCCCTGCGGGGCGGCTCCCATAGCTCAATCCGATTCCCGTCGGGGTCGAGCACCCAGCCGAAACGGCCGTGCTCGGTCTCCTCGGTCTGGCCGTCAACCTCGACCCCCTCTTCCTTGAGCTGGGCGAGAAGGCCCGCGAGGTCCTCGACCCGGTAATTCACCATCGCCGAGGGGTGGTTCCGACCCCAGTCCCGCTCGTTGCTCGCGAGGGCGGCCCACACGGTGGTGCCGCGGTGGTGGTCGTCCTTGGGGCTGAGCCACTCATACTTGAGGAACTGGTTGTCGATCTCCATCCCGAGGTGCTCGCGGTACCATCGGGCGAGACGCTTCGGCTCCTTCGATCGCAGGAAGATGCCTCCGATCCCGATCACCCGCTTCTTGGCGCGACTCCCTGGAGGCATCGGCTCCCACCTCGCGTTCCCTACGCTGAACCGGGATATCTACCTCCGTTTTTCGAAATCGAGTTTCGGTCGTGGGTTTCCCGCCGAGGCCCCCGGAACCGGGTGCGAACCGCCTTATCCTGTGGCGAATAGGCTCGAGAGAGGTCCCACCGAATGGCGAACGACCACCGGCTCGGCGTTGTGATCGAGCGAAAGGCGCCGACGAAGCTGTATCCGTTCACGAGGTTCTTCCGCGGATTCGAAAACGTTCCCACCGTACGGAAGCTCTTCGGGGCGAAGAGCGCGCGGGCGCTCGAGACCCTGAAGGTGGAATTCTTCTCGGCTCGGTTCGGCTACATGGGGACGAGCGATATCGATGGCCATCTCCTGATCAGTTCCCGTCACCTGAGCGACAGCCCGTTCCGGACGGTCTATCTCGACCTCGTTCACGAGCTCTGCCATGTGAAACAGTTCCGGGCGGGAAAGCGACTCTTCTACCCGAAGCTGAGCTACGTCGACGCACCTTCCGAGATCGAGGCGTATCGCCTCACCATCGAGGAGGGGCGGCGTATCAGGATGACGAACCGGCAGCTCGTCGACTACCTGAAGGTCGAGTGGATCACGCCTGCGGAGCATCGACGGCTCGCCCGGCGGTGTGGGTTGAAGTGGACCGGGGCCCGTCGTAAAGCCCACCGAAAGCGCCTACGGAAGTAGGCCGCCTACTCGGACGCCCGACGCGCTATCGCTTCTTCTTCCGACCCGACCGACGCCGGGCCGGCGCGGGCATGTTCGCCTGCCAGAGGGCGATGTGATTCCCCTCGGGATCCGCCCCGATGAAGCTCCATCCCATGCCCGGAACCTGCATCTTCCCGACGACCTCCGTTCCGCCCGCCGCCTTGAAGGTCTCAATGGCAGTGTCGATGTTGTCGACGTTGACGTAGTTGCGGCCGCGATCGTCCGGATCCTCCTTCTTGTACATCCCGCCGCCTAGGCTCTTGCCTCGTGGCCCCGTCGAGATGAGCCAGTAGTCCATCCCCGGCATCGGCGCCTTCTCGAACCTCCATCCAAAGGCGTGAGAGTAGAAGTCGGCCAACTTGTCGGCGTCCGCCGCGGCGATCTCGAAATGGACAATCGTCTTGATGACCATCGGGTCCACCGTGGGCGACCCACGCCGGGCCGGGTTATAGTCCTCGCCCACGGAGTTTCGGTAACTGCCACCAGAAGACCGCGACTCGGCGCCTTATTCGGAGAATCGATGCAGCTTCTGCGACCGGCGCCAGCGCAGCGGTGCCGCGCCTCCGTCGGCGAGAAGCGGTCCGTTTTTCGGGCGGTGCCAGCGAGTCGATTCTTGCGGTCTCCCGTTCGATCGCGCGAAGCTCCCGCGCGCAAGCCAAGGTTTATTTTGCGAAGGGGGCAACTCTACGCATATCCGGCTCGACGCCGACCTCGGGCGACCGAGGGCGGCTCGTGGATGATGAGGTAGCGATGCCTTCGCGAAAGGGGCGACAGTGGAGTTCTCTCGGCGTGATCGTGTTGACGGCGCTATTGGCCGCGGGAGTGGTTTGGGTACTTCCTCTCGCCGGCGGCACGGCGACGCCGTATTCGGCGAGCGTGAGCCCGACCTCGGCGCCCGCGGCGCCGGTCGCTTCGCCGCTGGCGGCCCCCGGGGCAACGCCGGCTCCACTCTATCGAGTGCTGAACGAATCGACCCTCGTCCTCTCGAACGGTACGTTCGTCCCGGGCGACTTCCTCTCGTCCTCCGCGGGACTACCTTCGCTCGAGACGTTCGACCAGCAGACGGACGAGGTGTTCGTCGAGAGCTTCTACTCGGGTCTGATCGACGTGATCAGCGGCATCTCGAACAAGGTGATCGCGACGGTCTCCACGGGTGCCTACCCGAACACGATCGCCTACGACCCGCAGAACAACAACTTCTATTTCGGCCTCCAGACGTACGACGAGGTCAGTGTCGTCAACGCCTCCACCGACCTCATCCAGCGCACGGTGAACATCGGGTTCGAGCCGCTCTCGATGGCCGCGGACCCGAACAACGGAAACCTGTTCGTGACCGGCTGGAACTCGACCGGCACGGCGTTCCTGGCCGTCCTCGCCGGATCGAGCGGCGTCGTGGTGAAGACGCTCTCGTTCGGCGCGAACCGGTTCCCGGTCGCGGGGCCTAACGGAATCGTCTACGACCCGGCGAACGGAGAGTTCTACATCCCGTCCTACGCGAGTGGCGTTCCTGAACCGACGCAGGGGAACCTGACGCTCGTCAACGCGGCCCACGAAACGGTGGTCGGCAACATCTCACTCCGGTTCGCCCCCTCCTCGATTCTCTACGCCCCCTCGAACGGCGACTTCTACCTCGGAAACGAGACCGGCCGGAACCTCTCCGTCTTCGACCCGACGAGCGGCAAGGTGGTCGGAACCGTCCAGATTCCCGACACTCCCTCGATGCTCGCTTACGACTCCACGACGCAGACGGTCTTCGTCGGGATCACCGGTAACGTCACGGTGGTGAGCACGAAGTCGAACGCCGACATCGCGACGTTTACGGTCACGCGGAATCCGGCCGGGCTCGCCTACGACCCGGTCAATCGGTACGTCTACATCTCCGACTACAACTACAACAACGTGAGCGTCGTGAACGCGACCACGTACAGGGTCGTCGGTTCGGCGCTCCTCGGGAGCTCGCCGTACAACATGGCGTACGACACCTCGAATCACGACCTCTACGTCACCGACCTTCTCTCCTCTCAGCTCATCGTGGTGCGGGGCGGGGACAACCGAGTGATCGGTACCGTGCCCCTCGGCACCACTCCGTACGGGATCGTTTACGATCCGCTCACCCAGGACCTCTACGTTACAGACTACTACGCCGGGAACGTCTCGATCGTCAACGGAACGACGAACCGGGTGGTCGGGTACCTGCCCGCTGGAACAAACCCGTGGGCGATCGCCTACGATGGCGCGAACCACGACCTGTACGTGACGAACCCCGGTTCGGACAACATCACCGTGCTGAACCCGGCGACCCACTCGGTGGTCACCTCGCTCCAGCTCTCGACGCCCCCGGGGGCGATCGCGTTCAACCCGTACAGCTCAACGCTCTTCGTCGGCGAGTACAACCTCGGCAATGTCTCCGTCTACAACGCCGTCACGAACGCGTTCCTCCGCAACTCCACCACGGGCAGCGAACCGTACACGATCTCGGTCGATCCCCACAACGGCCACGCCTTCGTCGGGAACTACGCCTCGGACAACGTGACCGTGCTCGGGCCGACGGGAGCGGAGCTCGGGCTCAGCGCTGCGGCCGGGGTCGGGGTGTTCGGCTCCGTCTACGATCCGGACGACGGCAACGTCTACGTGGTGAGCTTCAGCTCGGAGCTCGTGACGGTGATCAACGGGACTACGGGCTCGGGGGTAGGGGGCTACTCCACCGGCGTCGGGCCGGTCGCCGCGGCCGTCTGCCCCGGCACCGGGATGGTCTTCGTAGCGAACTACGACTCGGACTCGCTCACGCTGCTCTCGCCCTCGTTCCGGGTCACGACGTACAACGTCACCTTCCACGAGACGGGTCTACCGGGCGGCACGGCCTGGCTCGCCCGGCTCGATGGGGTCGGACATTCCGGTACTTCTGCGAGCATCGTCTTCGCGGAGCCGAACGGGACCGGCCAGCCGTACTGGATCGCGCCGGTCCACGGCTACAGCCTCGCGGTGCGGTTCGGTTCGGTCGCCGTGAACGGTCACGCGGTGACGGTCACGGTCGCGTTCGTGCGGAACCCGACCACGTACCTCGTGACGTTCACCGAGACGGGTCTTCCGAGCGGGACCGTCTGGAGCGTCACGATCGGATCCAGCACGAAGATCTCGGGGACCACGACGATCTCCTTCTCCGAACCGAACGGCACGTTCGCCTATCGGGTCGGGATCCTCTCGGGCTACCACGCGAAGGACACCGGCGACGTGACGGTCCACGGAGCGGCCGCGTCCGTGACGGTCGCCTTCTCGCGGACCACTTACATCGTCCGGTTCACCGAGACCGGTCTCGCTTCGGGCACGAACTGGTGCGTCACGTTCAACGGCGTGAAGACGTGTTCCACCACGAACACGGTCTCGTTCAGCGGCATCGCGAACGGGACGTACAGCTACACGATCGCCCCCGTCACGGGCTACAACCTGACCCAACCGTACAGCGGGAAGCTGACGGTCGCCGGAGGCGGACCCGGCACGGTCTCGAACACCGTCCAGCTCGTGTGGAAACCCTGAGCGGGACCGCGTCGGCGGGCCGTCGCCCGGCGGGAGGGGTTTGCGAAGTTCCTACCCTTTGAACACGAGGGCGAGGATTCCCCCGATCAACGCGAGCAGGAAGCCGATGAAGAAGCCGCCGAAGAAGCTCACGAGGCTGATCAGCGCGAAGACGATGATCAGGACGCCGTACGTGACGTGGCTACCGGGGTTGGAGAGCAGCAGTATCCCCAGCACCAGAATGAGAATCCCCATCAGCAGGCCGAGTGCCCCTAGGCCCGCAGCCGCGCCCCCGAGTGCGCCGTAGCCCGCAGAGGAAGCGTAGGAACCGATCGCGATCTCGGCGAGCCCGCCGAGCAGAATGAAGATCCCCCCGATGATCGAGAGGACGGCGGCGGCCGTGGGCTTCTCGTAAGAACCTCCGTAAGTGAGGTCGTCCTCCGGAGGGGGATTCCACGTCCCGGAACTGTAGCTCGGCGAGGTGAACGGTGCGCCCGCTGGCGCGGCCGCGGGGGCGAGGGAGGCCCCGCACTTCGAGCAGAACTGGGCGTTGGCGACGTTGGGCGTGCCGCAGTGAGAACAGTACGTGGTGGCCACGGTATCACCCGCGACCCGACCGAGGTCCAGCTACTTGAAAGTCGCACCGGCGCGGCGTCCGAGGACACCGCACTCCGACCCATTCCGAGATTGACCAGAGGCGGCCCCGCTCGTCCCTTGTCGCGTTTGGACCAACAGTTCCCGTCGTTGCACCAAAAACGGGGTCGTCCGAGCCCCGCTGGGTCTCTCAGGAGCCCGAACATGGAGAGCGCGCGAAGAAAGAACCTGTTCCCGGTGATCTACGGTCTGCCGTTTCTGGCCGCGGCCGGCCTATCGATACTGATGCTGATCACCGACAAGAATCTGCAGACCGACTTTGGGACGATGTCGAGCGGGTACTACGCCCACTGGTACGCCGTCCTGGCCATGGGCGTCGCCGACATCGTCGCCGCGGCGCTCCTCTTCGTGTTCCGGTCGCGGACCACCGTGAAGCTGGGAGTCGTTGGCTCCGGCCTCCTCACGGTGGCCCTCCTGGGCGCGATCGCCACGTACCAGCAGGTCGGGTTCCCCTCGGCGATGGACTTCGCGAACTACCTGTTCGGAGTCACGTACTTCGGAGGGGACATCCGGTACCTGTACGACGTGCTGCTCGCTACGGACATCGCCACGTTCGTGGGCGGCGCGGTCGGCCTCGTCCTGACGCGTGAGACCAAGGCGCTCGCGTCTTCCCAAGAGGCGGGGACTCCCTCCTCCGGGTAACCCGCACGCGCCCCAACCCTTTCCCTCGCCGGGCCGGCCACTTCCCGCGCGGAAACCGGACCGATCGAGATTCCTCGTTCGAGCGAAGGGTCAACTACCCCCTCTCGTTCGGGGGTGAAGGTGGTCACAGTGAAGTGCGAAGGGTGTGGGGCCGACCTGGCCGAGGGCGCGAAGAGCTGCTCGGCATGCGGACGCGCCGTGTCGTTCGGCCAGCGCGCGGGTGTGGAGACCGTCCATGTGGCCGAGAAGACCGGTGAGGCAGCGGAGAAAGTCGGGCGAGGGATCGTCGGCGGCATGAAGGGTCTCGCCTCTGGAGCCAAGAAAGGTTTCAAGGGCTCCGACGAAGAGAAGAAATCGTAGCGGCGGCGTCGATCCCACTCTGATCCTGCAGTCCCGTTCCGAGCGTTGCTCGGGCCGAGACCTGCCGGACCTCGTGGTTTGTGGCCTCGAGGTCCGTCGCGGCGCAAAGGGCTACGTGCTCACGAGAACGGAGCCGACGCTACGGTTCCGGAGTATCCGCTCGACCCGACCCCGACGAGCTCGAGGCCCGAAAGTCCCTGTCCAGAACTCTCGGCCGCACCCCCTCCGTAGATCACAATCGAGAACCCAGAACCAATCGTGCCGCCAAAGCCAGAAATCGGTTGCCAGGACCCGTTCGACACCCAGTAGTTCGCCACGGCCATGGCCGAGATTGAGCTCACGAGCTTCACGGTCCCCCCGGGGGCCGCGACGCTGGTCGGCCACCCGACGGGCGTCGCCATCGGGGTCGAGAGGCTGAGACCCAGGCTCGACATTTGGAAGCTGCCGGCGGTCCAGGCGATGTCGACCCGGTAGCAGTAATGGGTCGTGGCGGCGCACCCGTACGTCGGTACGCCGGTCGCGTTCACGGGGGCTCCCCAAGTGAACGCCGAACCCAACGGCGCGGCACCGGCTGAGTGGGAGAGCCCAGCAATCAGGATGTACAGTACCGCCGCGAGCACGACGGTGACCATCACGATGAGGATCGTGGCGACCATGTCGGAGACCCCGCGCCGGCTTGGGTGACGCACCGACCCTGCCGAATGCCACGACCGTGCCGCGTTGCCTATCCCGACCATCTGACGTCTGGCTGGCCCCGAGGCGTGCCCAGGGCCCTTCGTGAACGAATGAAGGC
Source organism: Thermoplasmata archaeon (assembly GCA_035625085.1). Classification (GTDB taxonomy): domain Archaea; phylum Thermoplasmatota; class Thermoplasmata; order Lutacidiplasmatales; family UBA184; genus Lutacidiplasma. The sequence goes on along the minus strand of DASPQG010000034.1, from coordinate 411 downwards.
GTGGGTCGGCCATATGTAGATAGCTCTCGACCGGACCCCCCTCCACGGGAGCCGAAGGGTGGTCCCTTCCTACCGGGAGTGCAACTCTCAAGGCCCCCTGCCAGGTTCCCGTCAAGGGGGAGGCTTGTCCACACTCGCTCGGCTGCGACGTGTTATCGCTCGCGTCCCGCGCGGTCGGGTCGTTACGTACGGGCGGGTTGCGGCAGCTGCCGGGTTTCCGCGAGCGGCCCGCCTCACCGTCTGGGCGCTGCAGAGCGGAGACGATCTCCCGTGGCACCGGGTCGTTGCCGCCGGAGGGCGAATCGCACTCCCCGGCGCTGAGGGCCGGGAACAGCGCCTGCGACTCCAGCTCGAGGGGATCGTCTTCCGAGGGGGTCGGGTCCGCATGGACCTCCACGAGTGGATCCCCCG
>DASPQG010000033.1:0-5182 GCA_035625085.1 Thermoplasmata archaeon | reverse complement strand
GGCCGACTCCGGGACGACGCCGCTTCTCGCGAGGCGTTCCTTGAGGACGGTGACGAGGCGGCGGTTCTCCTCCTCGGTGAGCTTCCCGGGCCGACGGCCCGGATCGATGCCGAGGTCGTGGAGGAACGGACCGACGGCTTCGGGACGGCCCGAGAGTCCTCGGACGAACGGATCGATGCTGTTCGCGAGCGCCTCGCCGACCGTGGCGCCGAAGAGGGCGACCCCCGGCCTCCGGACGAGGAGGGAGCGGCGGATCGCCTCGTCGACGAGCAGCGCATTGAGACCCCGGAAGCCGCCGACGTGCTGGCGGTCGGCGATGGCTCCCGAGAGGCCCCACGGGGCGTTGTCCCAGTTCACCGGGTCAAGGAAGACCGTGAACAGCCAGGTGAGCGTCGAGGCGCACATCTCGCTCATCCCGTCCACGCCCCAGTCGAGCGGGTTCACGAACGCGACGTGCGGGGGGAGCGAGGGTGGGGTGGGCGCCCCCGGGTACCGGTGGTGGTCGAGCACCACCACGGGCGTGCGGTGGGCGCTGAACAGATCGAGCCAGCTCGCCCCGGTGTCGACCACGAGCACCGGCCCGGCCGTGGCGGCGAGCAGCACGGAGACCCGGTCGCGCTCGACGCCCGTAAGCGGGGTCGCCTGGGCAGGGTAGCCGAGCCGCTGGAGCGCTCGGAGTGCGCAGGAGGCCGCGGCGACCCCGTCCCCGTCGTAGTGGTAGATGACGCGCCAGCGCTGGGGGTGGGCGAGGAGGAGGGAGCGGGCGCGCTCGAACTCGTAAGTGTAGCGCGGGTCGGGGACGAGTCCGTCCGGACCCGAGGGCATCACTCCACCTGGAGTGCCGCCGCGGCGGCCGTGTACCGCCACGATTCGGGAATCCGCTTGCGCTGCCGGTAGTAGCGGGCCAGCCGGCGGATGCGAGACTCCATCAGGGTGAGGCCCCGGCGGTTCGAGAGGTCCTTCGGGTGCGTCTCGAGGTGCCGCTGCAGGTGGACGACGCGCTTCAGGAGCGCTTGGAGGTCGTCAGGAATCTCGGGCGAGACCCCCGCCTCCTTGAGGAGGGTGCCGAGCCGCTTCCCCGTGACGGAGCGGGCGGACGGAACTCCGAAGCTGTCCCGAAGGGTCATCCCCACTTGCGAGGAGGAGATGCCGGTCTTCGACAGCTGAACCGCTTGGGAGACGAGCTCTTCTTTGGAAACGGTGACCCACGCCGGCTTCGTCAAGGGGTACGGCCGGTGCGAGCCGGCCCGTCCTTTGTGCCCGGAGTGGATCCGCGACATGGGTTCGCGGGGACACGCGACCGCTACTTAACGGTTAGCGCGCAGCGTTCATCCACCGAGGGCGAACGCCCCGTTCCGGGCTCACCGGATTCGGTCCGACTGGGTGGAGCTCTCGACCAGGAACCGCTTCCCTTCCGACGTGATCCGGTATTCCGCCGGGGGAGCGGGCCCTCCCCGCGAGAGGCTGGAGCGGACGACCTGCGCGTCGACCATCCCGTTGCGGACGAGGAGGCCGAGCGCGAGCGGCACCTTCACCTGGTCGTGCTTGATCGCCCAGAAGTCGGAGAGCAGTCGCTCGATCTCGCGAAGCTCGAGGGTCTGGCGGTTCTCATGGCCCTCGTGGATCGACTCGACGCGGTTCAGCTGCTGGAGGATGGCGATCAGGGTCGCTCGGACGGGGTCGGGCTGGTCCTCTCCCGGAGGCATCCGCGTCTGACTACGCGGGTCCCCTGTACATAAAATGCACCGGTCCGACCCGAACGGCCGGGGTCACTCGACCCGCCCGGTCCGCCGAAGGCGCGAGATGAGGAACGCCTTCCCCTGGGTGGTGATTGCGTACCGGGTCGCCACGACCCGGCCCCGCTCCCAGGAGTACTCGGGAGTGTCGAGACAGCGGGCGAGGCCATTGCCGACGAGCACCGTCACCGCGCGCTCGACATCGGGCGCCGTCACCATCGGGAGCGGTCCGCGCCCGAGGATGTGATGGAGCTCGTCCACCTCGAGGCCCGAGGTCGCACCGGCCTCGTTTTCGGAGCGATTGAGCTGTTTCAGTACCTCGATAAGCTCGTCTCCAAGCTCCGCCGCGGCCTCGAGTGGGGAAAGCGCCATCGCCGCAGCGATTTCGAAGAAGGGGCATTTGAACGTATGCTTCGAGGGGAGGAGCGGTCTTTTAGGTGCGCTGAGTAGGTACCCTTCCGACCCATGGCGTGCACCTGCCGCAACCCGGCGCGCTGTCCGATCTGCAACACTCCGGTCCGGGTGCCGCTCACCAACCTCGAGAGCTCTGCGGGAGCGGCGATCCTCGTCGAGAAGTTCGCCCGGCGGGACACCTCCTCGTCGCGCGAGGGCCTCCGGGGGCTGATCCAGGGATGGGCGAGCTGCCCGTCGTGCGGACACACGATCAACTTCGAGCACTCTCGCCAATGCTTCGCGGCCGCGCTGACCGCCGCGGGGGTGCCGCTCGCCGAGCGCGAGGCGATCCTCTCCAAGATCACGTTTCCCGAGGGCTGACCGGGGCCGCGCATGCCCGAGCCCGAGGAGTTTGTCGTCACTCCGTACGAGGTCCGCGGTCACATCGACTACGCGCGCCTGCGCGAGCTGTTCGGGACCCAGGAGCTGACGGGGGAGCTGCTCGCGAAGGTCCACCACGTCGCGGGGGGCGATCTCCATCCGCTGCTCTCGCGGGGGATCTACTACTCCCACCGCGATCTCGCCCCTCTTCTCGACGGGTTCGCGAACGGCAAGCCGTTCTTCCTCTACTCGGGGCGGGGCCCCTCCGGCCCGCTCCACACGTCGCACCTCGTCCCGTTCGACCTCTGCCTGTGGTTCCAGCGTCGGCTCGGGGTGCCGATGTATATCCAGATCACGGACGACGAGAAGTTCTGGGCCCGATCGGGCCTCACGCGCGAGGAGACCGCGCAGTGGGGGCTGGAGAACCTCTACGACATCCTGGCGCTCGGATTCGACCCGAAGCGCACGCGGGTCTTCTTCGACTCGCGTTCGATCTCGGCGCTCTACCCGCTCGCGATCCGCGTGGCCCGGAAGATCCCGTACTCGACGGTGAAGGCGGTCTTCGGGTTCGAGCCGAGCACGAACATCGGGCTCGTCTTCTACACGGCGCTCCAGACCGTTCCGTGCTTCTGGCCGTCGTGGGCCGAGGGCCGCTCGATCCCCTGCCTCATCCCGTGCGGGATCGATCAGGACCCGCACTTCCGGGTCACTCGGGACATCGCCGAGGGGCTCGGTTACCCGAAGCCGGCCCTCCTCCACAGCCAGATGATCCCGGGCCTCCTCGGGGAGGCGGCGATGTCGACCTCGGGGGACCGACCGGACAACGCGCTCTTCCTCAACGATCCGCCGGACGTCGTCGACCGGAAGGTGCGCAACGCGTTCACCGGGGGCCGGGCGACCGTCGAGGAGCAGCGGCGGCTCGGCGCGAATCCGGAAGTCTGCTCCGTCTGGGCGCTCTGGCGGACCCGATTCGCCGAGTCGGAGCAGAAGTTCCAGGAAGTGACCGCGGGGTGCCGCTCCGGGTCGCTCCTGTGCGGCGAGTGCAAGTCCCAGCTCCTCGAGCGGGTCCACGCTTTCTACCGACGGCACGGCGAGGCGCGCGAGAAGGTGAAGGGCTGGGCCGAGTCCACGATCGTGACGTCGGCCCCGAAGTCGCTCTAGCCGGTCCGCCCGGCCCAGCCGCCGGGCTTACTGAACCTCGGGTCGCGGTGGCCGGCGTCGCGGGAACTCGGGCGGGTGGCGCGGGTCCGGTGGGGCACTGGGACCTTCGGTCGACTCCGACCCCTCCTGGACCGCGGTGATCAGACGGAGCATCGGCCGGAAGAGGGAGCGGCGGGCCCGTTCGGGATCGAGGGTGTACGCCCGCTCGTACGCCGCGATCGCCTCCTCCTCGTCCCCGAGGGAAAGGAGCGACAGGGCGAGGTCGAGCCAGCTCTTCGCCTCGCGCGCCCCTTCGCGCTCTCCCGTCTCCTCGAGGTGATCGTCGGGCGGGGTTCGCGCGGTCGCCGTGGGGTGGGGCGGCGGCGGGGGGGCGGAGGCGGGAGGCGGCTCCGGAACCTCCGTCGGCCCCGAGCTCTCTCGGGAGAGCACGAGCGCCCGCTCGAAGGCCACCGAGGCGGCGGGCTCGTCCCCGGACTCGGCCAGGGCGACCCCGAGCCGGTGCCAGGCGACCATGTCGTTCGGGGAGAGGGCGACCGCCTTCTGGTACGCCTGGGCGGCCGACACCCATTCGTCCCGGAGCGACCGGGCGACCCCCAGGTGGAACCACGCCTCCGCGTTCTCGGGAGATAGGGCGATCGCGCGGCTGAGCGCCCCCTCGGCGTCGGTGGCCTGGCCGAGGTGGGCGAGCGAGATGCCGAGATACGCCCAGGCCCGGCCGTCGGCGGGACTTTCCCGCACGACGTCCCGGAAGGCGGCGGCGGCGCTCTCGTACTCGTGCCGCAGGAAGTAGTGCACGGCGATGTCGAAGCGATGGGTCACACCCGGTACCCACCGCCGGAACGCGGGAGAGGCGGAAAAGCCTGCCGTCCGAACCGCAACCGACCCGGCGGGCCGCTTCCCGAGCGACGCCGCCGCACGGGCACGGCTTTATATGCTCGGCCTTGGGTGGACGGTCCGAGGAATCCCGAAGCCCATCCCGACCCGAGCGTCCGGCCCGTCCTGTTTTTCTGCGACGAGTGTTCGCGCGAGAAGCGGTGCGCCGCGGCTCCTCGAAGCGAAACGAACGCGAAACGCGGAAGAAGAGGCGAACCCGAAATGGCGGACAAACCCCTGACGAAAGTGCGAGACCTGACGCCGAACTCGAAGCAAGTGAACGTGCTGGCCAAGGTGGTCAGCGTCGGCGAGCCCAAGGAAGTGATGGGCAAGTTCGGCGACCCGAGGAAGGTCTGCGAGGCCGTCGTCGGCGACGACACGGCCACGATCATCCTCTCGCTCTGGAACGAGCAGATCGGTTCCATCGCGAAGGATGAGATCGTCCTCGTCGACAACGGCTACGTCTCCCTCGTGCGCGGCCACATGCGCCTGAACGTGGGCCGCTACGGCAACCTGTCGAAGTCGACCGAGGCGATCGCCGAGGTCAACCAGACGCTCGACATGAGCCAGCAGGAGTTCGAGAGCGAGCGCCGGTCGTTCGGCGGCGGCGGCTACCGTGACCGCGGTGGCGGCGGCGG
>DASPQG010000032.1:0-15068 GCA_035625085.1 Thermoplasmata archaeon | reverse complement strand
ATTTCGGCCGTCATGGTGCCGCTCATGCAGGCGCTCCCGGAGACGGCCCGGCGCCTGCGCGCGGTCTCGCTTCCTCTGCAACTCCCAGTTGTCGACATCGTTGCCGAGACCACATGGGTTGAAGCGCCCGAAGAAGTGGCGGCCTTGCGCCGCGAGCATGCGCTGTTTGTCGCGGCGTCTCTCTCGCGGCAAGCCGTGTTCGCCCGCGGGAGCGGCCACTACGTGATGCGCGACAAGCCCGACCTGGTCGTAGACGCGATCGCCCGTCTCGTCGACCGACTTCGCCGGGAAGGGTGACGGCTCCGGAAAGGCCGCTACCTGGACCACCAACTATCGGGCGCCCGCCGTGTTCTCCTGGCGAGGTGAGGTCCTCAAGGAGGATAGCGGGGCAGGGGTTTCTCGATTGGTTCAAATCCATGACACGAAGGTGGAGAAGCGGCCCCAGCGGGCGACGGGGTACCGGGGCACAACCGGTAGGGTTTCCTGAATGAAGAGAGTGAGATGGGCCCAACCGGGCTCACCGAGGGCGGCCACTCTCGGCTACGCAGCGGTCCCCACGGACTTATGGAAATGCACGATAACCCAGCGGGGACCGTGCCTTGCCAGAACCCACGAGCAACGCACGGGCAGCGTCAGTGGTTGTCCCGCAATCGTCGCCCCGAATGTCCACATTGATGTAGCCCATGCGAACTCCCCGCCCGGTGCCACGGTAACCGTGACATTGCTCACTTCGATTCTCGTGTTCTTCAACCCCGCGAACTGTGTCTCCATCGACTTCTTCAGCGCATCCCACCCCACAATCCGCTCGCTGACATCGGTCCCGAAGTTCACCATCGAAGGGTCGTGGTCGACGACCCGGGCGTAACGCTCGATGTCCCCCAGTTCTACGGCCATCACGTACTCACCCAGCACGGACCGGATGGCGGCGGTTTCGGTCTCCAGCTTCCGCTCCATAGTTTGACTATCCGGTCACGCGATGTCCTGCGCCCAGATAAGTGGCGATAGAGGTCGCTGTGCAGGTCGAAGAATGGCGAGCCCCTGTTGGAACCGCGCACATGCAGGGTGCATCGGCTTGTGAATAAGCAGCGTGTTCTGGGCGAGAACCCCCATCGTCTTCTTGCCTGACCCTTTCCCCCGCGAAGAGTTTCGCGCGAACGAGTACCTGTCTGCAAAGCGCGAAGCTGAGCGTAATGCCATTCGGACCGTCCGCAGGAAATTGATCCAGCTCGTGTGCGATGGCCCCGCCCCCAGAAAGGTAGCGGGGCATGGACTTCCCCATTGGTTCAAATCCATGACACGAAGAAGGAGCGGCAGCCCGGTCTCCGAGGGGGGTCATCTTGGCGCATCGGGTCGCGCGAATCCTAATGGGCTGGCATTGCGTGGGCATTCTCCCCAGGTGTGACGATGCCGCCATTGGCGACGATCGCGGTTGGGATGCACATCGGTACAATCGCCTGCCGGCTGACCAAAATCGTCGAGTACGGTGTGAGCTTCGCGGACTTCGCAGCAAACAGAGTCGGTCCCCCGCCCCAGGGAGCGAGGTTCGATATCACGGTAGAAGGAAGCTTCACCGGATCCAAGATCAACGGAGCCTTCACCGCTGTGGACTACGTCTATGTTCGGGCCGACGGGCGAGTTGAGCTACACCCTCATGGCGAGATTACCACCGACGACGGCGCGAAAATCGCCTACTTCGTGGACGGCGTTGTCTACTCTGTCGAAGGATCGCCCGCCCCGTACCATCTTGGGATGGGGACCCTCTCGACGGCGTCCGCGAAGTACGCCTGGCTGAACGGCCTCGGGATACTGAGCCAAGGTCCGATGGACTTGGCGAAGCGCGAGCTGCGACTCGAAGTCTATTCGGTGTAGAGAAGCTGTCCCTGCTTCAAAGGGTCAACCCAGGTGCGATATGCCCGCCCCCAGAAAGGTAGCGGGGCATGGACTTCCCCTTTGGTTCAAATCCACGGACCGAAGATAGGACGTCAGCTCAAGTCCGGATTCGTGATTTCAACTGCTGTCGTGCTCGGCAAGGCTTTCCGGGAAAAGCATTTGCCGTCAGCTGCGCTAGCACTTTGCCGTGAGATTCGGACGGGTCGGATCTCCGGGCGTCAGGACCCTAGGCTTCGCTGTTGTCCTAGTCCTTCTGGCTTCGACACTGTGCTTCCCGCTCAGCTCGAACACTCCGGTCAAACTGGCGGATTCGCATGAGGACCAGCGCGCGGTTTCGCTGTCCCCCGACGCATCCCCGGCCACGTTTCACACGCTGACCGTTACGGCATCCGACGTGACCGCCCTCCAGGGAGACCCGGTCAACTTCACCGTGGTGGCACCTTCGGGGGTTCAGCTTGTGCAGTACACTTGGCAGTTTGGTGACGGTACCCAAGTCACGTCGACCGCCTCAACCGTCTCCCACACGTTCGGAAGTGCCGGAGAGTACCTTGTCTATGTTCAAGGAGCGACCTCAGGGGGAACGACGTACGACAACCTTGCTGCCGTTCTCCCCCTCTCGGTCGAGTCCTCCTACAGTACGGACCTGGCAGGGGAAGCGGCCCTGGTGAATGGGGCCGTCCAACAGAATTCCACCACCAACCGGAGCGCCGTGGCTGACATCTCGCCGGGCGGGAGCCTTCTCGTTGCCGACTGGATCGATGTCGGTCCGAGCAACCCGTTCTGGACGGAAACGGTGCCCAGCTACAGCATCTCGACCAATGCCCTGCCGTACGCTATCCTATCGACGCCCGTGCTCAACATCAGTGGCATCGATGCCGAGGCAGCTACCTTCGCTTCCGATACCCCCTTCGGTCTCTACGACCTCAACTTTACCGAGACTACCGTCTCCGTCCAGCCGTCGGGCGGCACGTTCGCGTCAGTGTTCTCTTTCGCCATGTTGGTGTCCACGGGTGCCGTGGCAGTCAGTCAGCCGCTTCCCGCCTCGCCGCATTCGGGCGTGCTGAACGACTACCAAACCGGGACAGGGACTTTCGCTCAGGTCAGTGCCGATCCGGGAACCGTCTATGACGATCCCGGCTACACGATCACGGACAACGTCTACCAGACGCTCGTCGCCTACAACGGCTCTCATGCAGGGCCAGATCCTTCGGACCTCGTCCCCGACCTCGCGACGTGCATCCCCGGTCCCGGCTGTCAAGCCCTCTACGGAAGTAGCTTGGTCTCCTCCAACGGCGACTGGACCTTCGTCATCAACCCAGGTGCCACATTCTACAACGTCACAACGGGAGCGCATTACCCGGTGTGGCCCGACGACGTCGCCTTCTCCGTTGTCCGGGCCTGCCTCCTTACGGACTTCCCGTACTACACAGCCCACGGGAGTTGGCCGCTGTGCCAAGCGCTCCTCCCGTCGTCCACGGCGAACGCGTCGTGGGACAGTGGGCGGCACGCTCCGCTCAACAGTACGCCTTCCAACCTGCTCGCGGCGATTACTTTGAACGATTCGACCTATTGCACCTCCATCATGATGGACGGGGTTCGCGGGAACGGCTGCATCACGTTCCACACGGCCCTTTCCGGTGTGGCATGGCCCGAGTTCCTGGAACTCATCGCTTCGCCGAACGGTGGGTCGGTGGTGAGCTGCCAATGGGTAACGCAAGAGGGCTATGGTCTGCCGGGCTGGGAAGTGGGAAGCAGCTGTAACGGAGCGCCACCCAGCACGCCTCCGGGCCCGACGGCATGGGATAGCCAGGAACTGGTCCAAGGAATTTCGGACATTTTCGGATCCGGTATCAACACCAGCTCGCCACTCGCCCACCATGCCGTTGGCAGTGGGCCCTACGCGCTGGGCTCGGTCTCCGACGGAGGAGGAGAATTCCAGCTGATTTCGAACCCGCACTGGGGCGGGACGACCTGCACCGGGGGACTGCGAGCGGGATGCCTCCCCGCCGCGAACCATGGAGGGGCTCCGGCGTACATCGGCACCGTCAATGTCTTTCTGAACGCAACCGGTTTCAACTCGACCCAGGCGGTGCTGAACCGCTCCGCCGATATCGCTGGGTTCACAACCCCACTCTCACCACAGTTCATTTCAACCGAGCTCCGAGACGGGGTCCTTCAGCTCATGGACGTTCCGACGATCTACGAGGTTCAGGGGTCGATGAACATGGCCGTGAACCTCACGGCCGCGCAGAAGTGGACGAGCACCCCGCTTCGGTTTCCGTCAAATCTCATGACCGACCTCGATTTCCGGCAGTTCCTCATCCACAGCTTTCCCACCCCCACGCTCCAGTCGGCCTGCATCGTGGACGGTGTGCAGCTGTGCTTCCAGGACGGAGGAGCCATCCCGGCCTACATGTCGCCGTACTACCCCAGCAACATCTCCTGGTTCTTCGGGACCCCAGACACAAACCCCACGGACGTCGGCGGGGCCGCTTGGTGGTGGAGTCAGACCGAGTCGGACGGTCTCGACGGAGCGGTCTGCACTACTTCCACCCCGTGCACGTTTCCGCTGGTCGGGTTCTCGGGCGGGGTCCCCTCCTTCTACTCTATCTATCAGACTTGGGGCACGGAGATCCGCGCCATTTCCCAAGGTGCGATGGACCCCGTCCTGGTGCCGGGAAATTCCACCACCTACGGTTCCCAATTTGCTCCGGGCCTGAACGGAATGGTGCTCTACGAGGGTTCATGGGGCCCTGACTATTTCGACCCCAGCGATTACGTGGAACCGTTCTACCTCACGACCCCCCCTATCCGATACCTCGCATGGGCGGACTCGTTGTCTAGCCTGACGACGAATGCGAGCCTCGATGGCACTTGCGCCGGACCGGCCGTGAACCCGACCGTTACCACCGCGTGCGAGGGGACTGCACTTTTCGAGATGCAGAAGCTCCTCGAGGAGGCGAACGGCTGCGGTCTTCCGTCGTGCAGCACCGCCCAACGGGCCCTCCTGTACAACATGGGCGAGAACATCGCAGAGTCCTTGGGACTCTTCGCGAACTCGGGTCAGACCTCGAGCGCGTTCGTGGTGGCGCCGTGGATCGACACCACCACGGTGGTGCGCAACCCATTCACGATGTTCTATGGAATTCCGTTCTATTACATCGCCTACCGAGGCTCGGTCCCCATCGGATACCCGCTGGTCGTCAGCACGGTATCTGACCCGACCGTTGGCGGGCTCTCCCGGCCCGCGCTGGTACCGGACGCGCTGGCGACGCCGATCGCCCCCACCCTCGAGGCCGGTGAGACGATCGTGCTCTCGGTGAGCGCGGCGGGTGGCTCGGGAGTGTACCACTTCGACTGGCTTGATCTCCCACCGGGCTGCGCGTCGACCACCGCCCCATTCGTCGTTTGCTCCCCTAACGGGAGCGCGAACGTCACGGTAAGCGTCCAGGTAACGGACAGCGTCGGGGACGTCGCGCTCTCGGGAGGTCTCTCGCTGGTCGTCGTGCCCCATGTAGAAATTCGGGCCGTCACAGCTTCTCCGTCGCCTGTCATCCTAGGTCAGTCGGTCACGATTGAGGTGAACGAGACGGGAGGGCTGGCCCCGCTGACGTTCTCCTACGTGGGGCTCCCGCCGGGCTGCGAGTCCAACAATACGACGAAGTTCACCTGCTCGCCGACGGCGACCGGTTCCTACGCGATCGTGGCCGAGGTGGTCGACCGGATCGGCCTAAGCTCCCTCGCCGGGGTCACCCTGGTCGTGAGCCCCAAGGTCTCACCGAGCCCTTCCCCCGCCACTGGCCTCTCCCTAATGGACGGGCTGATCCTCGGCCTGGGCTCAGCGGCTGGTGGCTTCCTCATCGGAGCCGGGGTGATGCGGTACATCGATCGGCGGGCGCAATCACCCCCGAAGAATCCGACGACCAACCCCGTCGAGTCCAACAAGAGCTGAGCGCCGGGGAGGGCGCGATGGACCAGCCCCGAGAAAGGTAGCGGGGCATGGACTTTCCCTTTGGTTCAAATCCACGACACGAAGGGGGAGCTGCAGCCCCCACGAACGGGGAGTACGTTGGCGCAGCCGGTGGTTTGTCCATTTGGACCGGTTGGCCGTGCCTGCTCTCGAAACGGCGACGGCCAGCCGGTAGGCCGGTCTCGGGGAACCGGCCCGCCCCTCGCCCCCTATGGACTCCTCTCCGATGGCGGTCGCGGCCGCCGACCTAGGACAATGGCCGCCACCCCGAACCCGAGTGCCACCGCCGCCATCGCGATCGCTACCGTGAAGGCCTCTGAATACCCCACCACCGACACCTGAGCTGTCGGAGGGGCTACCGAAGAAGGCTCGTAGGCGACCGCAATTAGGTAGCTCCCGGCGACCGCCGCCGTCCCGCTCGACGGCGAGACAGTGTAGTTTGACACCGGCAGCACCTGGTAGTCATAAGTCCCCGCTAAGACCGTGAACGTCAGGGTGGTGCCGCTGGTCGATGCCTCCGTCCCTCCGAAGATCGCGGACCAGCTCGTCCCGCTCGCGAGCCCCGTCTCGACAAACGACACCGTAAACCCGCCGCCGATCACCGTGACGCTGGCACCGAGAGTGTCGGACACGTACACGTTGCCATTCGCAGTGTCGTACGCGGGGGTAATGGGTCCGGACCCGACCGGTACCGTCGCCACCACCGTGTTCGTGGTGCCCGAGATCACGCTGACGTTGCCCGAGACATAATTCGGCACGTACAGCTCACCGTTCGCGGGATCGTACGCAGGGGTATCGGCGTGGACCCCGACCGACATCGTTGCCACCACTTTGTTTGTCGCCCCCGAGATCACGCTGACGTTGCTGGAGAGGTAGTTCGTTACGTACAGGTCGCCGTTCGCACTGTCGTACGCCGGAGTGTAGGGGTGGGATCCGACCGGTACCGTCGCCACCACCCTGTTCGTGGTGCCCGCGATCACGCTGACGTTGTTCGAACCAAGGTTCGCCACGTACAGGTCGCCGTTCGCACCGTCGTACGTCGGAGTGTAAGGATAGGTCCCGACCGACACCGTTCCCACGATTGTGTTTGTTGCCCCCGAGATTACGCTGACGTTGTTAGAGTTGGTGTTCGCCACGTACAGGTCGCCGTTCGCACTGTCGTACGCCGGTGGATCAGGGAGGATCCCGACCGTCACCGTGGCCACCACTGTGTTCGTGGTGCCCGAGATCACGCTGACGTTCCTGGAGAGGTAGTTCGTCACGTACAGCTCGCCGTTCGCGCTATCGTATGTCGGGGTGTAGGGGTAGGACCCGACCGGTACTGTTCCCACCACCGTGTCGGTCGCTCCCGAGATCACGCTGACGTTGTTCGAGCCAAGGTCCGCCACGTACAGGTTGCCGTTCGCGCCATCGTAGGTGAGTCCGATGGGGATGGCCTGGACCGGAATCGTAGCTACCGCGGTGTTCGTCGCCCCCGAGATCACGCTGACGGTGTTCGAGCCATAATTCGGCACATACAGGTTACCGTTCGCACCGTCGTACGCAGCTACTTCAGGCCAGGATTGGACAGGTACCGTCGCGACTACCGTGTTCACTGAGCCGACCGCGAGAAAAGGAGAAGTTGCGGCACCGACCGCTGGTCTCACCGCTCCTGCACACAAAACCGTCTGAGAGTTCTGGGTCACGCCTTGAGATGCGAGCACCGCAAGCGTGCCCGAAAGAACCACCAAAACCACAATGCCAAGCACTCCAATTGACCGAGCTTTTCGTCCCATCATCCCCGCCTCCCTCCTTCCTCTGCGGCCTAAGGCGAGCCGCTTCCCTGCGTTTATGACATGGCCTCGGAGCTGCGCTGCGGCTTCCGAAGGGCCGGCGAGCGGAAGGGGCTCGAACGTACGTGAGCGGACGGCATGGGGCGCGTTGCGGACGGGGACCCCCGTCCTCCTCTTGTCGGCCCTTCCCCACTAGAGGGGTTTCACCCGGAGGGGTCACCTTTCCGCAGAACCGGTTGCAATGCGGTTCGAATCGTCAGCAGGAAGCCGATCGAGCCCGGGGGCGATGGCCCCGCCCCACGAAAGGTAGCGGGGCATGGATTTGAACCATGGATCTACGGGTTATGAGCCCGTCGGGATTTCAGGACGGCCGGCGATGCCGGCCGCTTTCCTGACTACCCTACCCCGCTGCGGGGAAGTCGAGGGGGATGGCCTATTTAGGCGCTTGCGGCGGGCGGCACGATGGCGGGTCCCTTCGGAGGGGGCGCGGCCATCAACGATTCCCGCTCGAAGGCGAGCAGCTTCTCCCAGCTCGCCTTGACCTGCTCGCCCACCGCCGCGATGTTCTCGGGCGTGAGGTGGCGGAACCGACCCTGGGCCCGAAGGTACTCCTCGACCGGCTTCAGGGTGCCGACCTTGCGGGTGATGTGGCAGCGGCCGTTCTCGACCTCGTAAAGCGGGAAGACGCCGGTGTCGGTCGCGAGGCGTCCGATCGCGATCGTCTTCTGAGATTCGAACCGCCAGCCCGGAGCGCACGGGGCAAAGATGTGGAAGAACCGAGGCCCGGTCATTCCCTTTGCCTTCTCGACCTTCCGCTCGAAGTCCTCGGGGAAGCTCGGATTGAGCGTCGCGGCGTACGTGGGGTGGTGGGCCAGCACGACCGCCATCATGTCCTTCTTCGGCTCGACCTTCCCACGCTCGCGGCCCTCGACCGGGGTCGTGGTCGTCCAGGCGCCGAGCGGGGTCTCGCCGCTCCGCTGGACTCCGGTGTTCATGTACGCTTCGTTGTCGTACATCACGTAGATCGCGTTCGTCCGGCGCTCGAGCATTCCGCTCAGCGCTTGGATTCCGATGTCCGCGGTTCCACCGTCCCCGGCGAAGCCGACCACCGTCACGTCCTTCTGACCCATCGCATCGAGTGCGGCCCGGATCCCCGAGATCGACGCGCCGGTCGCTTCGATCGGGTTGTCCATCATGGCGACCCCGAGCGCGGTCGTCGGGTACGGGGTCGCGATGACCGTCCAGCAGCAGGCCGGCACGGACACGACCGTGCGGGGACCGAGCCCCTTGAGGAGCAGACGCATCGAGAGCGCCGCCCCGCAACCCGGGCAGGCGGAGTGTCCGCTGAACATCAACTCTTGGGCCGGCAGGGTGAGCTTAGCCATCGACCGCCACCTCCTCCTCAATGTCCACCCAGTGGATTTCGGGCGTCTTTCCGGAAAGGAGCGTCTCGTACATCCGGCGGACCACGTGGGGGGTCACGTCCCGCCCGCCGATCCCCGCGTAGAATCCGGTGACGGACGGCCGGTGCATCGTCGGGTAGAGAGCGGCCGTCACTTCCGTGCCCGCCGCGCCCATCGGACCGAAGGTGTACGAACGGTCGGCGACCCCGAGGCGGTCCACGGTCGCCGCAAGCGCCCGGATCTCCTCGTTCGGGAACGGACGGAACATGCGTAGCTTCGCGAGTCCGACCTTCTTCCCGGCGGCGCGCATCTCGTCCACGACGGTCCGCGCGGTGGTGGTGGCCGTGCCCATCGTGATGAGCACGGCGTCCGCGTCGTCGGTCCGGTACGTCGGGACGGGCCCGCCGTGGTGGCGGCCGGTCGCCCGGCGGTACTCCTCCTCGACTATCGCGAACGTTGCCGGCACCCGCTCCATCGCCTGGGCAACCTCCCAGCGGAAATCCACGTACCGATCCGGTCCCGTGAACGAGCCGAGTCGGCTCGCCGTGCCCGGGATGAGGACGGCGTGCGCCTCCCGCGGCGGGAGGAACCGGTCCACCACCTCCTGCTCCGGGACCTCGACGGGCTCGAGGGTGTGCGACAGGTAGAAGGCGTCCTCCATCACCATCACCGGCAGGCGGATGTGGGGGTGTTCCGCGAGGCGGAACGCCATCAGGACCGTGTCCATCACTTCCTGGTTGCTCTCGACGTAGAACTGGACCCAGCCGGTGTCGCGCTGGCTCATCGAGTCGGTGTGGTCCGCCCCGATGTTCCACGGCGGGCCGACGGCGCGGTTGATGACGCCCATCACGATCGGATCCCGCGCACCGGACGCCCAGTGCACGAGCTCGTGCATCAAGAGGAGACCGTGGCTTGACGTCGCCGTGTAGGTGCGGGCGCCGAGCCCCGAAGCGCTGACGACCACCTGGAGCGCGCTGTGCTCGGACTCGACCGGAACGTATTCCGCCTTCAGGGCACCGGTGGCCACGAAGTCGGCGACCTTCTCCACGATCGAGGTCTGTGGGGTGATCGGGTACGCTGAAACGACCTGCACCCGCGCGAGCCGGGCGGCATGCGCTTGGGCGGAGTTTCCGGAGAGGACCATCGTTGGCATCGACTTCCTCCGTCAGTCCTCCGAGACCATCTCGATCGTCTTCGGCGGGCACTCCTCCGCGCAGATGCCGCAGCCCTTACAGTAGTCGAGACGGATCACCGGGAACCCCTTGTCGTCGAATTCAATCGCGTCGTCCGGGCAGAACTTCCAGCAGAAGTTGCACTTGGTACAGTGCTCGAGATGGATCTTCGGGGTCAGCGTCCGCCACGACGAGGTATGGATGACCGTCGTCGGGGTCGAGGCCATGGGTCCCTCGGGGAGCGGGGGAAGCCGCTGGGGTACTCGCGGACGCGGCGGAACCGGCGGGCTCGTCGGTTCGACCAGTCGGACCGCCCCGTACCCCTCGATCGCAGCGTTCCGGTTCTGCGTGGGCTTTGCCGGAGCGTACTTCTCGATCGCCGTGGAGACCGAGTCGAGCGAGACGATCCCGCTCGCTCGGGCCAGGGCTCCGAGGATCACGGTGTTCACGACCGGCATCGTGGCCGAGCCAAGCCCGTGGGCGAGGGCGATCCGGGAGGCGTCGACCGTCGCGCGACGAGCTCCGGGCGGCGCCGAAATCTCGGTTGGAGGGCGGCGGGAGTTGACCAGCACGAGGCCGCCCGGCCGAAGACCGTCCGCCACCGGCTGCGTCTTCAAGAGCCCCGGGTCGAGAACCACCACGATGTCCGGCTGAGTGATCGAGGTCCGCACGCTCATCGGCTTGTCGTCGACTCGGGCGTACGCGGTGACCGGCGCGCCCCGGCGCTCGACGCCGAAGAACGGGAAACACTGAGGGACCTTGCCGTCCAGGAACGCCGCTTGCGCGAGCATTTCGGAGGCGAGGACAGCCCCCTGTCCACCCCGACCGTGGAAACGGATTTCAATCATGATCGACCGCAGTCTGAGTATCCGAACGATAGTTGATGAAGGGCAAGTGGGGCCGGGTTGACGCTCAGTTAAATTCGGTGACCGGTCTCAGTTTCTTGTATGGTCGGAATCCGCCCGCTCAAGAAGATCTGGATGGACGGCCGCCTCGTGGACTGGGACGATGCCCGGGTCCACGTCCTCACCCACGGCCTGCACTACGGCTACGCCATTTTCGAGGGGATTCGGTGTCACGACACGCCGAAGGGACCCGCGATCTTCCGTCTCCCCGAGCACACCGACCGGTTCCTGAACAGCGCCAAGGTCTACCGGATGAAGATGCCCTACAGCCGGGCGGAGATCGACCAGGCGTGCATCGACGTGGTCCGAGCGAACGGCGTTCCCGCCACGTACTTGCGTCCGATCGCCTTCTCGGGATACGGCGAGATGGGCCTCGATCCGACCAAGAGCCCGCTCCAGGTCGCCGTCGTCAACTTCGAATGGGGCGCCTACCTCGGAGAGGCCGGCGCCGAGAAGGGGATTCGGGCCACGGTCTCGAGCTGGAGCCGCATCGATTCTCGCTCGCTTCCCCCGCAGGCGAAGTGTGCGGCCAACTATGCGAACAGTGCGCTCGCGAAGATGGAGGCCACGTCGGCGGGGTACGACGAGGCGATCCTCCTCAACAGCATGGGCGTGGTGGCCGAGGGACCGGGCGAGAACATCTTCCGCGTCATGAAGGATGTCGTGAGCACGCCGCCCGCAAGCTCGGGGATCCTCCGCGGGATCACCCGGGACACCGTGATCCGACTTCTCAAGGACGAGCACCTCGCGTTCCAGCGGACCGACTTCACCCGCGAGGAGCTGTTCACCTCGGACGAGCTGTTCTACTCCGGCACAGCGGCCGGCGTGATGCCGATCCGGGAGGTCGATGGCCGACCGATCGGCACCGGCAACTATCCGATCACGAAGCGCCTTCGCACGCGGTACGAGGCGGCCATTCACGGGCGTCTTCCCGAATACGAGTCCTGGCTGACCTACACCCGCTGAGCCGGGCTTGCGGGTCGGCAAGCGCCGACGGGCTACGCTGCCGTCCGAGAGTGTGAACGCCGCTTGACGTGGCGTTCATAACCCAACATCCCTGCGACACCGTAGCACTGGCTCCACGATGGTCGAGGAGGCCGCTTCCGCAGCATCCGGCCCGATAGAGGATTCGCCGCCGGACCCGAGCGTCTCTCGAAAGCACCGGATGATTGAAGTGCTTCGAATCGGCCTCGGGATCGTCTGGGTCGCGAACTTCTTCTTCATCGTCTATCCCCCCAACAACTACTTCGGCGAGTTTCCCAGCATCGCTCGCTCCTTCGCTCCGGTCAGCTTCGGGGGACCGGGATTCCCGGACTATGTCGCGGGGCATCCCCTGTTCTTCTCGTGGGCGGTCGCTCTGATCACGGGGTATCTCGCAGTCGCCTTCACGCTCGGTCTAACCACGCGGATCGCCTGCTTCGTCGGGAGTTTCTTCTCGGCCGTGCTGTTCGCCATCCAGGTAGGGACGATCTTCGTCTTTCCGGGCGGGACAGACGTTGGGGAGCATCCGCTGTTCATCCTGATCTCCGCGGTCCTGCTGGTCGGCGGTGCCGGACAATCGCTCTCCCTCGACGCTTGGATCCGCACGGAGTGGGCCCGGTACCGCGCGACTCGCCCGGTGGCCGAACGGCCCTCGGCTCCGGTCGGTTGGACCGGCGCTCTTTCGACCCGGGCCCTCTTCAGCTACTTCGTCGCGGGGACTCTCCTCTCCCTTGCGGTCGGAGTGGGTCTCATCGTAGCGTTTCCTGTCCAGCCCGCCTCGAACGGCTCTTCGGCCCCGACGGGCGCCGTTGAGTACGTCAACCTCAGCATCAACATCGACCCGAGCAACGGCTGGCCTCAGTACTCTCCCGCCAACTTCTCCGTCGCCCCCGGCCAAGTCGTCTTCACGATTGTCGATAATGACTCCCCGATGTACTGGACCGGTTGTCCCTGCACGGTCACCGGGACGTCTGGAGGGGTTGAGCTCGTGAACGGAACGCCTGTTCACGTCGTGCCTCCGGACAACGTCGCCCACTCGTTCAACATCCCCGCCCTCAATCTCGCGGTCTACAGTCCCGGGGCGAACACGACCCGGTTCACGGTCTACATCACGAACCCCGGGGAGTTCGTCTGGCTGTGCGTGGTTCCGTGCGGCACCGGGGCGGACCCGTACACCACCGCGCCCATGGGCGTTCCCGGATTCATGACCGGCACCATGACCGTCACCTAACCACGACGGCCCTCCTCGCGATGCGGGGCGCGCAGCTCGACCGGAGGCGGTGAGCGAGGAAGGCGGACGACGCGCACGCACGGCCTTGTTGCTTGCCATATGTACGAGTGTCGAGCTCGTGGGTGATGGCAACGGGCCGCCTGGAGCGAGCGTTCCATGCGGATGTGGGTGTACGTCGTACGCCGCGTCGTGCTGGCCATCCCGGTACTGGTCGGGGTGATGACCGTCCTGTTCGTGTTCGTCAGCGCTCTACCGGAAGTCGAGCGCACGTGTGCGTTCTATCCCTCCACATCCCCCTACCCGAGCTCCGGATATCGTGGGTCCCAGTCCTCGACGGCAACGAGCCCTTGCACAACCACCATTCCTTGTTCCGGCAATCCTGAGAGCGTCTGCCCTAACCCGTCCTACCAGGCCGCGGTGAACTCGCTCGGTTTGAATCAACCGATCTACATCCAGTGGGCGATTTACGTCGGGAACTCGCTTAGTTTCCAATGGGGGTACATCAATCCGTCGAGCCCTCTTGGCAGCGGTGAAACCGGTACCGGCCTTCCGACGTTAGCGGGCCAGTCGGTGACGAGCGTCCTTGCCGAGTTCGCCCCGTACTCCTTCGAACTCTTGCTCCTGACCTTCGTCATCGCGTTCTTGGTGGTCGTCCCTCTCCAATCCCGGGCCGCCGCCCGCCCTGGGGGCCGGTCCGATCATGCGACACGCGCCCTGACCATTTGTGGACTGGGGATCACGCTCGTCATTCTGGCGCCGCTCGCGTTGTGGGGGGCCACCTACGCGTTAGGCGGGCCGGCGGCGGCCTCGCCGATCTGCGGCAGCCAGAGTACCGTCTTTCTGGATTTCTACCGTTCTTGGCCGATTCCCCCTTGCCCACCCCTCTACGGTGGGAACAACAGTTCCAGCAATTACCCCAGCTGGCTGAACTGGGGATACCAGAGTACTCCGACGGGGTTCCCTACCGTCGATGCGGCAGTTCACGGACAGTTTTGGCTCGCGCTCGACACCCTGCTTCGAATGTTGCTGCCGGCGCTTCTCCTCGCGTTCGTCGCGATTGCGGTAATCCTCCGGTACGTCCGCTACGATCCCGCCGACCGGATGGACCTGGAATTCCTCCGTGGGGCGCGGGCGCGTGGGCTCCCTGAGTCGAAGGTATTTCCCCGACAAGCGAGGCGGTACACTTTCTGCGCGACCCTCCCGGCGTTGATGTTCGCGCTGATTTGGGTGTTCTCATTCCTTTGGATCGTCGAACTGCTCTTCGGATTGTGGGGTGTAGGCACGCTCTTCTTCTACGCCATCGTCGACTGGTCAAGACATCCCGACTACGCCATCTTCTACGGGTTGATGCTTCTGTTCGCCTACCTCCTCGTCGCGACGGATATCTTCGCGAGCTCCCTTAGGGCGTACCTCGACCCGAGGTTCCGGCAGACCTGACCGATCGGTGCGTCATCGGTGACGGGTCACTACGATGGCGGAGCGGTTGCCCTCAGCAATCGCGCGGCTCGAAACCGCGGAACTCTGAGCAGCTCGACGATTGTTCCGTCGCCTTCAAACGGAGACGTGCGGTGCGGGTATCGGTCGGACGATGGTAGGGGACCGCGCGAATCCGACGGAAATCGAACGGCTGCCGCCGATGACCCATTATGTCATTGGGCTTCTGCGCCGACCGCCCGTAATCCCGCCTCGGACCCAGGAGCAGGCCGCCGAGCTGCAGGAACGGCATCTCGCCCACCTGCGCCAC
>DASPQG010000031.1:0-5875 GCA_035625085.1 Thermoplasmata archaeon | reverse complement strand
GGGCTGAGTGGTTCGAATCGGGAGATTAGTGCGCCCGGACTGACGGATGCTTAAGTTGCGTGTACCGGCTCCCTCGGTCGGGGTCGAGGGATGGCCGCGAAGAAACCGCTAGAGTGGTTCGACGAGCTCCCGTGCTCTGTGACCGTCTGCGACCGTGCCTATACGATCCTTTACCTCAACGATCGGTCGGCAGAGATCAACGCGTCGGACGGAGGGAAATCCCTCGTGGGGAAGAACCTCTTGGAGTGCCACCCGCCCGACGCCCGGAGGGAACTCCGTCACGTGATGGCCGCCAAGCGGCCGAACGTCTACTCGATCGAGAAGGGAGGGAAGAAGAAGGTCATCTTCCAGGCGCACTGGAAGCGACGAGGCCGACCCGCGGGGCTCGTCGAGATCACCTTCGAGCTCCCCCGCCGGATGCCCCACTTCGTCCGGAGCTGACGCCGGGTGTCCCCGGGCCGAGCGGCCCGTGAAGGTGGCGGTCGAACCACGCCACGGTCTCGGTCGCAACTGCCTCGAGGGCGCCGGGCTCCTCGAACAGATGGGAAGCACCGGGGACAACGACCAGCTTCTTCTCGCACGTCAGCCGTTGCATCGTCCGATCGTTGAGGGAACGGACGGGCGAATCCTCCTCTCCGACCAGAAGGAGGACTGGGCAGCGAATCCGTCGAGCGGCCGCGTCCCCGAGATCCGAACGAGCGCCCCGGAGGACGATCGCGGCCACCTGCTCCGGGCGCTCAGCGGCGGCAATCATCGCGACCGCCCCGCCCGTGCTCGCGCCGAAATACCCGAGTGGCACCCCGTTCGACTCCGGATGAGAGGTGAACCAATCGGTCGCCGCGAGCAGCCGTTCCGAGAGGAGCGGGATGTTGAATCGGTACTGAGCTGTCAACTCGTCCACCGGGGCCTCCTCCGAGGAGAGGAGGTCGAGCAGGAGCGTCCCGAACCCGTGGGCATGAAGCCGGGACGCGACCTCCCGATTTCGAGGGCTCCGGCGTCCACTTCCGCTTCCGTGCGCGAACAGGACCACCCCTTTCCCCGTCGGCGCAGGGACGAAGTCCGCGTCGAGCTCGACCTTCCCGGAAGGGATGCGAACCGCCCTCGATTGCGGTTCCATGGGTCCGGTGGGGAAGGAGGACCGCCGAAGTTACCGCTTTCGGCCCGCGGGCGATCAGGCGGCCACCCGGCGGATGATCTCTTCGGCAGACTCGAAAACGACCTCTTGCCGGCAGAATCGCGGCAGGTACTTCGCGGCCTTCCCCGAATTCGTGGCCGTGGTCTTCGGGCCCATCGCTTCGATCGGCGCCACCACCATGCACGTGTCGGCCACGACCTGGCCGCCCGCCGCTTCGACGACGGCGACGTATCCCAGCCGAGCGGCCAGCTCCTTGACGGCGCGGGAAGTGCAGACCCAGAGTTCCACGCCGGGTCGGATTCGCTTCCCCTCGAGGAGGGAGGCGATCTCCTTCACCTCCGCGAGGGAGGCATGAGGGCAACCGAAGGTTACGAGGTCGACTCGCTCGGGCGAACCGGTGTTCAGCATCCGCTTCACCCCGTCCAGCGACGCACGATCGACCTCGAGACGTTCCTCGATCCGGTCGAGCGACACGCGTCCCTGCTCGGCCTCCGGG
This sequence comes from Thermoplasmata archaeon, assembly GCA_035625085.1. Classification (GTDB taxonomy): domain Archaea; phylum Thermoplasmatota; class Thermoplasmata; order Lutacidiplasmatales; family UBA184; genus Lutacidiplasma. Next base: position 4,244 of record DASPQG010000031.1, on the reverse strand, counting down.
GTGATCCCCTCGATATGATAGAGGTCGACCGAACCGGACGCCGCGCCCGCGGCGCTCAGCACCTTGAACTCCTCGAGGGTGGGCCGAGACCGCAGCCCGGTGAGGTAGGGAATTCGACCGTGGGCAAGTTCTCCGATCCGGTAACCCAGCAGGCCGAAGTCCACGGTTCCGTGGGGCTCGCAAGTGACCCGGATTTCGACCCTCGGTGAGCGGTTCTCCGGTAGATGGAGGCCATATCGCGGGCCGTACCCCGCGATCGCGTAGAGGAGCGTGCTGAGGCCCGACTCTCGATTGGTGCGCACCCCGAGAACCGAGTTCGCGTACGCGACGACCGACGACTCGGAAAGGAACGCGTCGGTGAACGGCGGGGGCATGTCCCCGATGAGATACGGCGTGCAGGTGATGGTGGGAGTCGCCCCCATCCTTTCGTAGATCTCGATGACCTCCTCCTGCTTCCGGGCGAACTCCTCGGGGATCCCGTGCGCCTTCCAGTCCCGGAGGTCCATCCCCGCGGGGTTGATCGTGACGCGAGGAGAGCGGAACTTGTGCTTTCGGGCCAGGTTGCGACGCAGCTCCAGCCCGGTTTCGGTGATCGTCTTGTACGAGACCCCCGCGATTTGGACGTAGGTGACCGGGATGAACTCGTCGGTGCCCAGCAGTTCACCGGCGCGTCCGAGGAACTCCGCGATCTCGGGGTCGATGCCCAGCGCCTCAAGCTTCCGTCGGTCGACCCGCGAACGGGCGACGCCAGGTATCTCGACGTCGATCTTTCCGAGGATCGCTCCCCACATCGTGATCGGGTCTGCCCGTTCGAGAACGATCTTCCGGGGAGCGACGCCTCGGACCGCGAGGTTCACAATGCGGTCCGAGCCAACCGTGGAGCCGGAGGCCCCCGGGAAGTGGAGCTCGGTTCCCGCGAGGCACTTCCCGTAGAGTTCGTGACGGGGATTCACGATCACCCCGTCCGAATCGACGTCGTCGAGCCAGGAGATCGGTTGGTGGGTCCGGAGCTCTTCCATCGTCCCTCCTTGCTATCGCTCGAAGGCGAGCTCCGCTTTGCTCATCTTGAGCTGCTTCTCCGGCGGGACAACAATCGGGCGCGTCGCGTCGAGCCCCAGTTTGCTCCCGATGCCATCAGGGGTCGCCATCGGGTCGAGGCTCGACCCCTTCACGTTCCGCAGGACCACCTCGCGTCCCGCCTCCCAGTACATCGTGAGAGCGTAGTTCACTTCATGCGGATCCGTCACGTCAACGTCCGCGTCGACAATCGTGATCTTCTTGAGGCTCCGATGACCCCGGATCGCCGCGTCGATCGCGGCGCGGGGGTCCCCTTCGGAGCGCTTGCGGATCGACACGACCGCGTCGAGCCAGCCGCTCCCTCCTTCCGTCAGGAACACGTTCACGACGTCGATCCCCGCCGCCTGGAGCGACTGGAAGATGGTCGGCGTTCTCGGCGCCCCCATGAGGAGCCGATGCTCGTTCGCCCCCGGCAGCAGCGCGTGGTAGACCGCGTCCTTGCGAAGCGCGATTCGGTCGATGACCAGGACCGGCTGTTCCCGGACGACGTCGTACGTGTTCGTGAGATCGACGAACGGTCCCTCGACGGTCGTCTCGTCGTGCAGCACCTTCCCTTCCAACACGATCTCCGTGTCCACCGGATAGCTCGTGTCGTTGGTCTGTGCGCGGGCAACCTCGATCCCGTGCTCGAGGGCCGCGGCGATGCCCAATTCGTACTGCCCCCGCTCGACGCTCGTCGCCCCGGCGATCAGGACGCCCGAGCGGTTCCCGATCGCCACGGAGACGCTCACGTCCTCTCCGTGCTCCTTCGCATCCAGGTACATCGAGTGGAGGTCGCGCCGTTCGACCAGCCGTCCGACGAAGCGATCCCGACCGATCCGAGAAAGGCGGTGGAACGACATATTCCGAACGTTCCCGCGCCGGGCGAAGACCACCCCGGAGGTGACGTAGACCCCCTGGTCTTTCGGGTAATGCGTCAGGATCGGAAGTCGGTCGAGGTCGGGTTCCATGTGCTCGAACGCGCCGGGGCCGTCGGTGATCGGGCCCGGCTCGCGCATCGCCTTCGAAAGGCGTTCGATCCACTCCTCTTTGGTGAACCCCAGACTCTCGCAGAGGAGGTCCATGCTGCTGAGGAGGTTCCCGGCGACGGGGATCGAGCTGCCCTCGACGCTCTCGAAGAGGATCGGGTGGCCGTCGTGCTTCCGCAGGTAGGCCGAGATCTCGAACTTCGGGCTGACGCGTTCCTTCACCCGAATCAGGCGGCCTGAAGCGTCGAGCTGGGCCAACGATTCGCGGAACTTCATGGAACTCCCCTACGCTCCGACGGTCGGGTCCCCCGCTCGACGACCGGGATTACGGGACGCGCCACGTCGACCTCCCCCTCGGGCTGGGAGAGCCCTCACCACCAGGGGGACGGGCCGGAAGGCGCGATAATCCTTCCGTTAACGGCGTTCCCCTGCTCGGAAGTCGGCGTCCTCGGTTCGGCGGTGTTTGTCGTAGGCCGGCCCAGAGGATGCGTCAGGCGGCGGCCGCGTCGCGGGGCGGCCGTCGGTTTGCGGTCCGTGCGACCAGCTCACGGACCACAGCATACACAACGAGGAACGCTCCCAACCCGGCCGCGAACGCGATCGGGAGCCCGAACGGGACGAGGAGCACGCCGACCACTACACAGAAGGCCGCGAAGCTGAACAACCCGTACTGGAGCCCGTTGAGGAACACGAACACCGGTGTCGGTCCCTGGCGGGAGTGGGCGAACAGGACGAGCGTGATGGTGAAGACCGGGATCGGCGTGAGGAGGCCACTCAACCGGGGACCGAGGGCTTCGGCGCTTGTGGTGATCGCGAGGACCAGAAGCGCCGCCGTCAGCATGCGGGCCGGTATCTCCCACCGAGGCGATTGATCGGGGAGCGAGGGTTCGTCCGACGCTGGGACTAGAACGAGCACTCCGGCTACGGAGGCCACCGCGGCCACCAGATCGAGTAGAACGAACTCGGGCACCTGGCTGAGAAGCAGGGTGGAGACGACGAAGCCGATCGACGCTGCGGCAAGGCAGACCGGCCATCGGAATCGAACCGCGGCCCGCGCGTAGGCGATGGCGAACACCGAAAGAGAGACGATCCCAAGGAGCGCCCCGAGCGCGGCCGTGGCGGCGAAGCCGGCGCCCTCGCTGAGCGTGAGCACGAGAACGATCGTTCCGGTGTTGATCGGGAGCGCCACGAGCCAGCCGGCGGCCCGGTGCCCGTAGCGGAGAGCGATCAGCGAGATGACGCCGACGAACAACGGGGCGATGGCGACTTTGAGCAACAGCAGAACGAGAGTGGTATCCACGGTCACTCGACCCCTTCACGAGCGGAGGGGCTGTTAAGAGGCCGACTCCCGAGCCCGCGATGAGCCCCGGGCCGGCTCGTCGCTGGCCCGTGATGCCTATCGGCGGTACCGTCAAACACCCAATTCAGAGGCGAGACGTTCTTGAGCAGCCTCGACGTAGCCAGGGGCAGTGACGAAAGGGACTCGCACTTCCCGGTTCTCGCGCAGACGAAGCGGAAGCTCTCCCCAGGATCGCGCCCAATGGCGGGCGACGTACGAGCGTACGTCGTACGATCAACTGCCTTGGTTCGAACCGGGGCCAAGCCCCCCGGTGAAGCTCGCTGTGGAAGAGGGGTTTCTCCCCAAGGACGGCGAGGTCTTGGATATCGGATGCGGCGCCGGTTCGAACCTACTGTACCTGGCGAGGAGCGGGTATCGTCCTCATGGAGTCGACCTCTCGCCGGGGGCGGTGGCCGCCGCGCGTTCGCGCGCGGACGCGGCCCATCTCACGATCGACGTGCGCGAAGGCGACGCCCTAGCGCTCCCCTTCGCGGACGGAAGTTTCGTCGGCCTCATCGACAACGGGTGTTTTCATACGATTCCGTTGCGCCGTCGCTCTCACTACGCTGAGGAGGTCCACCGCGTGCTGCGGCCGGCGGGGGCGTTCGTGCTCTCTTGGGTCGCGCGGGAGCATGCCGGCGCGCACGGACCGCCGCATCGTCCCTCCCTGCGGGAGGTCACCACACTGCTCGAGTCCCGTTTCCTCTTCGTCCAGACGGGCTTTCGATCCGGGCGGGAGACGGACGACCTACCGACGTACTTCGCCTTCCTCACAAAGCGAACAGGGGCGTATCCACCGCCCCGTTAGCCGCGACGCGCCTTCACCGCCGTGTCGGCCGGCGACTCGCCTCCCGAGGAGG
>DASPQG010000030.1:0-44398 GCA_035625085.1 Thermoplasmata archaeon | reverse complement strand
CGCGCTGTTCATCTCGCTGGTCTGGGGGATTGTGCTGCTCGTCGTCCTAGCCAGTGTCTCCGCTCTCGGACTGTGGTTCCGGTTCACCTTGATGGAGGGAGCAATGGCAGAGACCGGGGGCGTCAGCGCGAACCCGTGGTTCGACGTCGTGGACGACCGGGATCCCAAGGTTCTCGAGGCCTACAATCAGGGGGAGCGTCCACGATTCCCGGACGAGGAATCCGACTCGGTAGGAGAGCCGGGGAGCTGCCCCTTCTGCGGCGCCCGGGTGTCCCGACCGGGGGCGAGGTACTGCGACGACTGCGGCAAGCCGCTGCGACCCCCTTGAGTGGGTGCGTACGGACCAGCGGAACTGTCCGGGGTCCCTGCGGGGTCGTGGGAATCCGACGTTTGCCCGGGTAACCCATTAGAAGGACCAACCGCTCGACCGCCGAATGGCGCCCTCCGCTGCCCCGAGCCCTGGCCGCTTCGGGGCCACCGAGGTCGGGCTCCTCGCCGTCACGAGTCTCGTGTGGGGCGCCGCCTACGTGTTCATCCGAGAGGGGATCGTCTACGGAGCGTCCCCGCTCGCCTTCGCCTCCGCGCGGTACCTCCTCTCCGCGGTCGCGTTCTCGCTCCTCGCCGCGGCCCGACGGGAAGCGTGGCCCACCCGGCGCGCGTTTCTCATCTCGGCGACCGTGGGAGGCGTTCTCATCATCGGCCTCTACGGGGGCTTCCTCTACTGGGGCGAGCAGTACACGACGGGCGGTTACGCGGCGGTGCTCGCCTCCACGGCCCCGCTGCTCACCGTGACCGCCGGGTTCTTCCTCCTTCAGTCGGAACGGCTCGGGCCGCGAGGCCTCCTCGGAATGGCGATCGGATTCGTCGGCGCGGCCGTGCTGGTGCTCCCGCAGCTCACCGGCACGAACGCGCTCGGAAGCTGGCAGGGGCCGCTGTTCGTCCTCGGCGCGATGGTCTGCACCGCGGTGGGGACCGTGGTCCTGCGACGGGTCGGCCGCGGCCCCCAGGGCCTATGGCAGATCGGCACTCAGTTCACGGTGGCCGGTCTCATGCTGGGAACCGCCGCCCTGGTGATTCCCTCCCAGGCCCATCTGCCGCTCACCAACGGAGTGCTCGAGATGCTGGCGATCCTCGTCGCATTCTCGTCGGTGGTCGGCTACTTCGGTTACTTCTCACTCCACCACCGAGTCGGGCCGGTGCGCGCGAACGTGGTCGCCTACCTCGCACCGCTGGTCGGGGTGGCGGTCGGGACGGGACTGTACTCAGAGCCGATCACGTTCTGGGAGGTCTCGGGCGTAGCGATCGTGCTGGTAGGAGTCACGCTGGTGCTCTGGGAATCGTCGCGTCGTACCACCTCGGTGCCGGCGGCCCCCTCCTCCCGCGCATAGCGTCGACCGATTCCGGGGCTCTCTACGCCCCCGGCCTCGCGCCGGCCTGCTCGTGGGCACCGTCGCCTGTCGAGCGGGAGGTTTTCATACCTCTACGCGCGCAGTCGTTTCGGCGCGCAGCGCGACAGGGGTCTAGGAGGGAAGAAGCATGGTAAGCATCCCGACGACGCACGTCGGTCGTTCGGTCCGCTGGGGAGGGATCCTGATCGCGGTCGGGATCGTGCAGTTCGCCGCCGCGATGGCCTGGGTCCAGAGCCAGTACTCGGGCTATTCGCTCCTGACGAACTACATCAGCGACCTCGGCAACACGTCGACGTCCCCTCAGCACATCGTGTTCAACGTCTCGATCATCCTCCTGGGGATCTTCGCCTTCCTCGGAGTACTGCTCGGCTGGGGCGGGTTTCCGCGTGGGGGCTCCCGGGTCGTCGGACTGTTCCTGCTCCTCATCGCGAGCCTCGCGGCGATCGGCGTCGGACTGTTCCCTGAGAACGTGAACTCGAACGTCCACGACTTCGTGTCGCTGATGGTCTTCCTCCCGGGGGGCCTCGCTCTGGTCGTCCTGTCGGCCGGGATGCGGCAGAACACGATGTGGGACGGGTACCGAGCGTTCTCGCTGATCCTCGGGCTCGTGACCCTGCTATCGCTCGCCTACTACGCCCCGACCCAGGCGTATAACACGACGTGGGACCCCGGCTTTGTGGAGCGGCTGATCGTCTACCCGATCCTCGTCTGGGGATTCGTCGCCGGGCTCCATCTCGCTCGCCTACCGCGGTTCTCCCCCTCGGCAAAACCTGCGCCGAGCTGAGTTCTCGGTCCTTGGTCGTCACCGCATCCCCGGTCGAGCGGGAGACCCGGAGTCGGATGCCCTCACGCGGGGCTACTGGATCGATCGGACCCGTGCCGACCGCGTGGGCACCCGTCCCGAAGATGTCGTCAGACAAACGTCTGACGCACCGGCGAACTATGATTGACAATCGCACTCACGGGGTGTCGATGGGCGGTTTCCAGGTTACTCCGGGGTGTCTAGCCTTTCCGGCTTGACGGCGCCCTTATGTAGGGCACGGCGGTGGTAACAGTGAGGCACATGACCGAGGAGGGAGAAAATGCCGGCGGATCAGATCGTACGAGCCGACCTCGCCACGCGCTCCCTTCCCCGGAGTGCTAGCGTTCGAGAGTTCGCGTACAGCGAATTCCCGCACGAGGACAGCCGTTGGGTAGCCTCATGGACCCTGGGCGCGCCCCACAAGGTGCGCTCCCCGGGCCGCGTGAGCCGTTTCCTGCGGTCGTTCGGCACCCGGCGGAAGGCCGAGCCCGAAGTCGACCAGGCCATAGAGCCGACGGCGAGCGTGTAGGCGCGTAAGCGCCACCACCCGTCCACCCCGGATACGGGGTGGCGGGTGAACCATTTCCCAGCCACTTTTTCTTGGGGCCATAGCGCGCCTTGCGGACTTGCCGGAAAATCCGGTCGCGTCCACCGCCACTGTCTAGTACTAGGAACGGCGAGTCGCCGATTATGGGCGTCTGCGATGTCCGAACGGCGTTCCGTCACGCCATTCCCGCCGGGTATTTCTCCCACTACGAGGTGTCGGACATCGACGTGACCTGCTCGGTGCCGGCGGAGTTCCGCTGCGCGGTGCGCGGTATGGAACGAGGCAACCACCGGGAAGGCGCCCAGGTCGTCGAGGTGGAATTCTGCCCCCACCATCTCCACGCCTTCGAGGAGGTCGACAAGCGCCTCCGGGGGCTCGGCTGGGCCCCCGCCTTGCACGGAACCCCCGTGCCGCTCGCTCCCGCATGAGGTCGCCACCGTCCCACGTTCGACGTCGCGGGAAGGCCCCGTACCACCTCGTGGTGGTCCACGGTGGTCCCGGTGCCCCCGGGAGCCTCGCGCCGGTCGCCGACGTTCTCGCCCGAACGGCCGGGGTCCTTGAGCCCTGGCAGACGGCTCAATCCGTGAACGGGCAGGTCGAAGAACTGGCGAACCAGATCGAGCGGTGGGCCACGCCGCCCGTGACGCTGATCGGCCACTCGTGGGGTGCCTGGCTTTCGATCCTTCTCGCAGGGCAGCGACCGGACCTCGTGCGGCGGCTCGTCCTGGTCGGGTCGGGCCCCTTCCGTGCCCGGGATGCGCTCCGGATCGAGGCTCGTCGGAAGGCGCGACTCTCGCGCACCGAATGGAGTGAGTTTCAGCGAATCGGGCGTCGGTTCTCCAATCCGCACGCGCGTGTTCCGGCGGCGATGATGCGACGATTCGGCCGGCTCTCCGAGCGGTCGGACTCGTTCGACCTGCGGCCGCACCGATCGGCCGGTCCGCCCCCCGAACCGGCGACGTTTCGAAAGGTCTGGCCCGAGGCAGAGGCGATGCGGAACCGCGGCCAACTCCGGCGGGCCGTCGGCCGCATCCGAGCGCCCGTCCTCGTGCTCCACGGGCGAGATGACCCGCACCCGGTCGAGGGAGTGGTCGATCCGTTGCGCCGCTCGGGGGTGAAGATCCGGGTCGTCATCCTGGACCGGTGCGGCCACTACCCGTGGTGGGAGCACCACGCGCGCGATGCCTTCTTTCGCGCGCTGCGCGCGGAAGTTCGCCGGTCCGGCGCGTCGAGCTCACGCTAGTCGATCACGGTGCGGCACCGCGCCCCCGGTTCGGGGCGTTACACGTACAGGTTGTCCGTGTAGCAGTAGTACCTTCCGTACTGCGGAATGTAGGTCGTCGTCTTCCCGCACTTCGGACAGAACGGCGCTGGGGGGTTTGGCGCCGCCGCGGGCGAAGGCGGCGCTGGCGTCGCGGACGGAGCCATCGGCGGAGCGGCGGCGGGCGCGGCGTACGCCATCGGTGCCGCTGCCTGCGCCTGGTTGCGCTGCCAGGTGATCAGCGGATCGAATTTCAGCCATGCAATCAGAATCAGGATGCCGATGACGAACCAGCCCAGGATGAAGCCAATGATCATCCAGACCAGTGTCTTGGACTTCGCAGCTTCGTACTGGCGTCGATCCACCATCGCGGCAATTTCCTTCAATTGCACGTAGATGACGATGTCAATGATCGCGCCGATGAGAGCGAACGCCCCCAAGCCCGCGAAAAGGCCGGCCCCAATCGCAGCCAGGACGGCGATTGTCGCGATGCCTATCAAGAGGAGGATGATCGCGAGAATCAACGCTAGGATTCGCGCGATGTGAAGCATCGATTTGATCGAAGCTGCCTCGGGGGGTTCTGCCGCCATCATCGGTGTCGCATACCCTGCCGGTGCGCCCATAGAACTCCGCGCCCCCATCGGAATCCCCTCTTAAGACTCTCGGCTTGGCCGACGCGCCGGGAAAACGCCGCGACTAGCGACTTTTCACCGCCCGAGGGAGTCCACCATGCGGAGTGCCGGTCGGACTGCTCTCAAATACGCGCCTTCGGTTTCTTCTTTTGTGTCTTCTTCCGACCCGCCCCTTCCGTTCGAGCCGTTCAAGACGAAGGTCGTCGAACGCATCCCCAACCCGACCCGTCGCCAGCGAGAGGCGGCCCTTGAGCGGGCGGGGTTCAACTTGTTCAGCCTCCGGTCCGACGAGGTCCGTATCGACCTGCTGACCGACTCCGGCACCGGCGCGATGAGCGACCGACAGTGGGCGGCGATGATGGTCGGCGACGAGACCTACGCCGGCAGCCGGAACTTCTCGCACTTCGAGGCCAAGGTCCGGGAGATTACCGGGTTCCCCCACATCGTGCCGGCCCACCAGGGACGAGCCGCGGAGCACCTCCTTTTCTCCACGCTCTGCAAGCCCGGCCAGATCGTGCCGAACAACATGCACTTCGACACGACCCAGGCCCACGTGGTCCACGCGGGCGGCACGCCGATCAACCTCGCGGTCGCCGAGGCGTACGACGCTGTCAGCGACTATCCGTTCAAGGGCAATGTCGACACGGGGGCGCTCGACCGCCTGCTCACCGTGGAGGGGAAAGAGCGGGTTCCGCTCGTGATGGTGACGATCACGAACAACACCGGCGGGGGCCAGCCGGTCTCCCTCTCCAATTTCACCGAGGTCGCACGGGTCGCCCACGCGCACGGGGTGCCGGTCTACCTCGACATGTGTCGGTGGGCCGAGAACGCCTACTTCGTCCGGGAACGCGAGCCCGGGATGAGCACCCGCTCGATCGCCGAGATCGGCCGCTCGTTCTTCGATCTGGCCGACGGCGCCACCATGAGCGCGAAGAAGGACGGGCTTGTGAACATCGGTGGGTTCGTCGCGGTCCGCGACCCGGCGCTCGCCGAGCGCCTCAAGGAGGCGCTGATCCTCTTCGAGGGGTTCCCCACGTACGGTGGCCTCGCCCGCCGCGACCTCGAGGCGATGGCGGTCGGCCTCGACGAGGCGATGGACCTCGAGTATCTCGAGCATCGGATCGGCCAGGTCCGCTACCTAGGAGCCCTGCTCGAGCGCCGCGGCGTGCCGTTCCTTCATCCCGTCGGGGGGCACGCCATCTACCTCGACGTGGACCGGTTCCTGCCGCACCTTCACGACAATGACCTTCCGGGACAGGCGCTCGCCATCGAGATCTACCGAGAAGGGGGCGTGCGCACGGTTGAGGTCGGATCGATCATGTTCCCCACGGGGCCACAATCTCAGCGCCCCCTCGAACTGGTCCGGATGGCGATTCCCCGGCGGGTCTACTCGGCGAGCCACCTCGCGTACGTGGCCGACGTCGTCGGTCGAGTGTACGACCGGAGGGCGAGCATTCGGGGCGTCGAGATGACCTACCGGCCGGAGCGACTGCCCCACTTCACGGCCCGCTACGCCCCCAAACCCAGCTGAACCGGCCGGGGCGTGCCCACCGCAGGTGAGTCCGGCGCAGCCCCTCCGGACGGGATGTCACAATCCGCCTCCCAACTCCCGAAAGCACGCAGGATTCCGGGAGCTAGATTCTTACCCTGGGTCCGTCTCGATTCAACCGTCGATGCCGACCCTTGAGCAAGGAGAGACGGTGATCAAGACGGGCCCGGTCCGGTGGGTCGGCCGGGACGGCGAACGGGCGGGGATGCTCACGCTCACGAACCACGCGATGATCTTCGAGGGCCCGATTCCCCAGATGCCACCGGGCGGAATGGGTCCTCCGGGGCGTCGTGCGTGGATGGCCCGCCGGGCGGGTCCGCCGGTTCTGGTTCCCGGGACGTTGCGCATCCCGCTCTGGCGGTGCCGTGGCGCGGCCGCGATCCCGGGCCCCTCCGGGGCGGACCTGGGGGTTCAGCTCCTGCGCCGGAGCTTCCTGCTCCGGACCACGGAGGCCGAGGCGTGGGCGGTCGCGATTCGACAAGCCCGGGCTTCGGCGCCGCCCCCGCCACCGGGGGTCATGATGCCGGGGGCCGGTGCCATCGGAGCCGCGCCGCTCCACTGCGACTACTGCGGCCGAACAAGCCCGGCGGGTTCCGATCGATGCCACTCGTGCGGGGCACCGTTCGACGAGTAACCCCTACTCCCGCGGTACCGCTCCCTACTTGAGCCCGCTCGCCGTGGCCGCACCATGTACGGGACACGTTCGTGGGGGACGTTCTCGATCGCAGCATGCGACCCGGACCGGGCTTACTGGGGCGTCGCGGTGTCGACGAAGCCACTCGCGGTAGGCGCAGTGGTCCCTTGGACCGAGTGGCGGGTGGGCGCCATCGCGACGCAGGCGATGTCCAACTACCAGTACGGCCCGAGCGGGCTCACGCTGCTTCGTAAGGGGCTTTCCGCAGAGGAAGTCATCGCGCGCCTCACGCGGGCGGATTCGAAGCGGCAGCACCGTCAGCTCGGCGTGGTCGACCGGAACGGCCGCTCCGCCGCCTGGACCGGAAAGAAGTGCATGGCGAGTGCGGGGCACGTCCTCGGTGACGGGTTCTCCTGCCAGGGGAACTTGCTCGCGTCGGACACCGTAGTCCCCGCGATGGCGTCCGCGTTCGAATCGGCCCGGGGCTCGCTGGCGCGTCGGATGCTCGCCGCACTACGCGCCGGCGCCGCCGAGGGAGGCGATCGACGGGGGATGGAGTCGGCCGCTCTCGTGGTGGTCCACCGGCGCCCATGGTTCGAGCGCGCGTGGGGCGATCAGTGGCTCAATCTGCGGGTCGACCAGCACCGAAAGCCGATCACCGAGCTCGAGCGCCTCGTCACCCTCGAGGAAGCGAACACCCGCAAGTTCCTCCGGTGGCACGCCGACCAAGAGCGGCGGCGGCGGGCGAAGCGCCGTCGTGGATAGCGCCGCGCGTTCACGGGGGAGCCGTCAGGCCTTCGCTTCCGACTTCCCGGGGGCGAGGGTCCGCACCACGAGCACCGAGCAGTGCGTGTGGTGGAGGATCCCGTCGGAGACGCTGCCGAGCAGGAACCGCCCGGCCGCCGAGAGCCCGCGGGAGCCGACCACGATCAGATCGGGGTGTTCCTTGTGGACATAGCTCACCACCCCGTCGACGGGGTCTCCTTCGAGGAGGACGGTCTCGACCTCCACGACGCCTTCCCCGACGAGCTTCTCCTTGAGCGCGTCGAGACGCTTACTCGCGGAATCGAGGAGCGCGGCGAACGAATCGCCGATCGGCACCGGCACGCCGAACGCCGGCGAGACCATCGGAATCGCGGTCACGATGGTGAGCTTGGCCTTCAGGAGCTTGGCGAGGCTCACCGCTTCGTCGAGGGCGGGCTGGGACGACTCCAGCATGTCGTCGGCCACGAGAATCGATCGGAAACTCATCGTCCCGGCGTAGGCGGGGCGAGTTGATATCGGTTCTCCGGTGCCGGAGGGCAGCTCCCCGGGAAACCGAAGGGGATTTGTCGGCCGGCCCTTCACCCTCCGCGATGAAGGCACTGATGCTGATCGGCGGGCTCGGCACCCGTCTCCGCCCGATCACGTACACCGTGCCCAAGCAGCTGATCCCGCTCGCGGGCAAGCCGATGCTGTTCCATGTCCTCGACCTCCTCCCGAACAACGTCGAAGAGGTCGTCCTCGCCACGGGGTACAAGTCGGAGATGATCGAGGCCTTCGTCCGAGCCCACCCTCCGCGCTGGCCGACCCGGACCGTCTCGGAAGCGGAGCCTCTCGGTACGGGAGGTGGGATGAAGAACGCCGGCGACGGAATGAGCGAGACGTTCTTCCTCCTCAACTCGGACGTGATTGCCCGGCCCGACCTCGTCGAGATGGCGCGCCAGCACGCCACGCACGGCGGGATCGGCACGATGGGGCTCTCCGAGGTCGAAGACACGCGGCCGTACGGGGTCGCCGCGCTCGACTCGAACGACCGGATCAGCGGCTTTGTCGAGAAGCCCGAACCGCAGGACGCGCCGTCGCATTGGATCAACGCGGGGTTTGCCGTCTGGAACCGCACGGTGCTCGATGCGGTGCCACCGGGCCGGGCCGTCAGTTTCGAGCGGGAGATTCTGCCGGGGCTTCTCGAACGCGGCGTCTACGGGTTCCGCATGTCCGGCTACTTCGACGACGCCGGCACCCCGGAGCGCCTCCTTCGCTCCCAGCGGCTCCTGTTCGATGACGGCCGCGGAGGCAAGGGTGCTCTCCCGGGCGGGACGTTCGGGAAGGGACCCGTGGCGCTGATGGCCGGCGCGAAGGCGACCGGGGCGTCGTTCGGGCCGTACGTCACGCTGGGCCCGGGCGTCGTCGTGGAAGCGGGGGCGCACGTCGAGAACTCGATCCTGATGGACGGCGGGCACGTCGAGCGGGACGCCACGGTCAGCGGCAGTGTCCTCGGTCCGAAGGTGCGCGTCCGCTCGGGCCACCGAGTGGTGGGTCAAATCCTCGGCGAAGGCGTCGAGGCGTGACCGGCGGTCGGCGACTCACCCCGACGCAGCGCCTGTGACCGTCACTTTCACCGCCTCGTCAGGTCGACCGGCAAGGCGGAACGCTTCGGCGATCTGCGCGAGCGGGATACGGTGGGTCACGAGGTCACCGATGCTGAGCTTCCCGTCAACCACGAGCCGGTGCACCTCGGCCACGTCGGGCTCGGTGGTCGCGTAGGTCGGGATGATTCGGACGCCTCGAAGGTAGAGGTCCTGGAGGTCGGCCTCGAGCCGGCTGGCGGCCTCGGGGAGTCCGAACACGTTCACGGTCCCACCGCGTCGGACGAGTTCGGTGGCGGTCCTCACCACCGACGGATGGCCAGTCGCGACGACCGCGAGGTCGACGCCCCGCCCGTTCGTCGCCGCCTCCACGGCGGCCCGCACCGGCGCCGGGTCCCTTGGGTCCAGCGTCACGTCGATGCCACCCCGTTCGGCCGCCGTCCGGCGGAGCGGCGCGATCTCCGTCCCGCCGACCCACGAGGCGCCGAGGGCGCGGACCAGCCGCGCATAGAGAAGCCCGACCGGCCCGAGGCCGAGGACGATCACGGACGCGTGCTCCGGAAACCCAACGCGGCGGATCGCGGTGAGCGCGCACCCGGCGGGCTCTAAGAGCGCCCCCGTGTCCCAGTCGACCTTCGGGTCGAGTTTCAGTACGGCGCGGCGCTCGACGTTCTCGCGCGGGACGCGGAAGACGTCGGCGAACCCGCCGGGGTCGATGTTCGTCTTCGAGTAGGTGGGGCAGAACGTGTAGTCGCCCCGGGCGCAGACCTCGCACTGGTAGCAGGGGACATGGTGGTGGACGAACACCCGATCGCCGACCGCCAAATCGCGGACGCCCGCCCCGACCCGAGCGATCCGGCCTACCGGCTCGTGGCCGAGGATGCCGGCGGTGCGGTAGTTGCCACGCAGCTTCTCGAGGTCCGTGCCGCAGACCCCGCAGGCGGCGAGCGTGACCGTCACCTCGCCCGAGCCCGGCGATGGCTCGGGCCGCTCTTCGAGGGCGACCGCTCCCGGACCTGCGAGACGACCGAACCTCATGCCGCGCTACGCGCCGCTCTCAAGGACGCCTCGAGGATCTCCATCGCCTCGTCGATCTCCTCGCGCCGGACGATGAGCGGCGGGATGTAGCGGATCGAGGATTTTCCGCACGGCAGGAGGATGAGCCCGCGCTTGTACGCCTCCTCGAGGACGCGGTCGCGGAACGGGATGGCCGGCTCCTTCGTCTTTCGGTCCTTGACGAACTCGGTCGCCGTCATGAGCCCGAGGCCCCGGACGTCGCCGATCTCGTCGAACTTCGCTTGGAGCTCGCGGAGGCGGCCCACGAGGTAGTTCCCCTGGTCGCGCGCGTTGTCGAGGAGGTGCTCCTTCTCGATCACGTCGATCGTCGCGAGCGCCGCCGCCACGGACGCGAGATTGCCACCGAACGTGTTCGAGTGGGCGCCCTGGACGGTGAAGTCGAGCTCCTTGCGGAACGCGATCGCGCCGAGCGGCAGGCCGCCGCCGAGCGCCTTCGCCATCGTGGTGATGTCGGGCGTGACCCCGTGGTGCTCGATCGCGAACCACTTGCCGGTCCGGCCCATCCCCGCCTGCACCTCGTCGTTGATGAGGAGGATCTTGTGCTCGTCCAGGATCGCCTTGAGCGCCGCGTGCCAGCCTTTCGGCGGCACGACGTAGCCGCCCTCGCCCATCACCGGCTCGGCGAGGAACGCCGCCACGTCGTCCGGGGGGATGGAGGTCTGGAAGTAGAGCTCCTTCAGGATCTTGGCGCAGTAGAGGTCACAGCTCGGGTACTCGAGCTTGTACGGGCAGCGGTAGCAGTACGGCGCCGGGATGTGGTGGCCCCCGCCGACATACGCCCCGAAGCGGGCCCGCTGGACCGGCTTCGAGGTGGTCATCGTGAGCGACCCCATCGTGCGCCCATGGAACGCCCCGAGGAGGCCGACGACGATCGGCTTCCCCCGGTTCCATCGGGCCATCTTGAGCGCCGCCTCCGCGCTCTCCGTGCCGCTGTTCGTGAAGAAGACCTTCTTCTCGTACTGGCCGGGCGTGATCTTCACGAGCTTCTCGGCGAGGATCGTCTGGTTCTCGTAGTAGAAGTCGGTCCCCGCGAAATGGGTCAGCTTGCCGACCTGCTCGCGGACGGCCCGGACGACCTCAGGGTGGGAGTATCCGACCGCGGCGACCGCCACGCCGCTCGCGAAGTCGAGCAGGCGGTTCCCGTCGACGTCGGTGATCCAGACCCCGTCTCCAGAGGCGGCGACGATTGGCGAGGTCTTCGTGCTCGTCATCAGGTACCGCCCGTCCCGCGCGATCACCTTCTTCGCGTTGGGCCCCGGGATCGGGGTTTTCAGTACGACCCCGCGCTTCGGCTTCGCGGTCGCGACCGGCGCGGCGGACGGAACGTGGGCGGAACTGCTCTCGCTCATGGGGATCTGGGACGGAAACATCGGCGCGAGGGTAAAATGTTCACGGTGCGCCGAGTTGACTATCCGTCTCCTCTGGAGCGTCTCCTTTTATGCCGCACCCCCGGGTCGTTTCCATGGAATGGGCCCACTCGACGACCGGAGCGCCGACGCGTTCTCCGAGGAGGTGGAGGAGATTGAAGAGGTGGTGCCGGCCCGGGCCGTGCTCACCGAGCTCGCGCGGGGGTTTCTCCTCGTCCAGGAGTCGGACCCGGCCCAGGCGGTCCGGTTCGCCGCCACCTTCCTCCGGGAGCGGGCGGGGCGGCACCCCCCGGCCCACGTCGAGTCAGTCCACAGCGTGACGATGGCGCGCCTCGCCCTCAATCGGTTCCCCCAGGGCGCGGTCGAACGGCTCGACCGCTGAGCGGGGGCGACGGCGTCGAGCCGAGGCGACCCGGCCGTCGGTCGCGGACCGCGCGGTACGCGTCAAGGTCCTTCGAGAAGCTCCTTCGGGTGAGGCAGAGACGGACGCCCGACGGATCGCCGAAGTACGAGCCCGGGCATACCAGGACCGAAGCGTCCAGAGCGCGACGGGCGAGAGCGGTCCCGTGCTCGCCGGTGTCGAGCCGATCGAACAATACGGGTCCGTCGGGCGGCCGCGTGCCCGGGAACGCCTTGCGGAGCGCGGAGAGGTTCGCCCTCAGGACCCCCGCCACCTTCCTCCGGATCTTCTCCCGATCCCGCAGCGCTCGGGTCGCCCCCGCCACCGAATAGGGGGCGAGCGGGTTCGTGACCAGCCCATGGAATCGGGCGAACTCGGTGACGGTCTCCTCCGGAGCGACCACGAACCCCACTCGCAGGTCGTCCCCGGCGAAGAACTTCGTGAACGAGCCGGTCGTCCAGAGGCGCGGACGGTCGGCTTCGAGGAACGATCGGTTTCCGGCGAACTCGCGGAACGTCTCGTCCACGAGGACCCAGCGCGCGCCGGACGTCCAATCGAGCACCCGCCCTCGATCCCACAGATCCCCCTCGGGGTTTCTCGGCTGGGAGACAACGGCGAGATCGACCGCGCCCTCCTCCTCCGTCAGGCGGAATCCGGCCTCTCGGGCGGAGTGGAAAAGGGGTGGGTACTCCGGGAAGCAGACCCGGCAGGTTCCGGCGGGCCGGTCCTTCCGCCGGTGGGCGAGGAACAGGACCACGAGGGCGTTTGCCTGGCTGGCTCCCGTGGTGAGGAACAGCCGCCGGGCGTCGACCCGGAGCCCCTCCGCCAGCATTTGCGCCAGTTCGTTCGAATCAGCTTGTCGGAGATCCGCGGCGGTGGGCTTCGGCGACGGGATCGTTCCGATCATCCCACTGATGGCGAGGTTGTGGCGACAGCCCGCGTGCCCGTCGATCCACTCCGCGAGCGGGAACGTCATGGTGCCGGCGCTTACCCGAGCCGGAATAAACCGTGTGGCGCCGCCCCTTCCCCGGGCGCTCCCCCGTGAATGGCCCTGCTGCTCGTGCGTTTCGCATGGAAGGGAACCCTCTTGAGGCCGGGAGATCGCGGACCATCGTCATGGCCGGACCGAAGGCATCGGAGTCGGTGGTCGTCGGGCCGAACGGGCGGATCGTCTCCCTCTCCGCCGCGTGGTTCTCGGACGGGGTCCGCCGCCGGACCGAAGCGCGGCGGGCCGGCCGATGTGTCGAGTGCGGAAGGACCCTCTCGCACCACCGGAGCCCCTACTGCTCGCGGACCTGCCAGTGGAAGTTCCACGGCCACTACTTCTGGGACTCTGCCCGCTCGTACGTGATGCTCCGGGACCGGTACACCTGCCAGATCTGCCACGGCCGCCGGCGGGCCCGGCAGCTCGACGTGGACCACATCATCGAGATCGCCGCCGGGGGCGCCGCGCTCGAGTACTCCAACCTCCAGACGGTCTGCCGGGACTGCCACCGACTGAAGACGCTCGAGTTCCTCAGGAACCGGCGAACCCTTGATGGGAGTTCCCCCGGGCTCGACCCGAGTCTTCATACCACGTCGTAAGGTGGGGCGCGGGAGGTTCCCGCATGAAGGTCGGCATTCTCGGCAGCGGCGATGTAGCGAAGGCACTCGGTACCGGTTTCGTCACGCTCGGACACGAGGTGATGCTGGGGAGCCGAACGGCAGGGAACGCGAAGGCGAAAGCGTGGGCGAAGGAGACCCACGGGAAAGGCTCGACCGGCACGTTCGCGGAGGCCGCGGCGTTCGGCGAGGTCGTAGTCCTCGCGACCCTAGGGGTCGCCACTCCCGAGGCGATCCGCATGGCGGGTCCCTCGCACTTCGACGGGAAGCTGGTGATCGACGCGACGAACCCGCTCGCCTTCTCGGCGCAGGGGCTCCCGAGCCTCGCGATCGGTCACACGACCTCGGCGGGGGAGGTCCACCAGAAGGAGCTCCCGAACGCCCACGTCGTGAAGGCGTTCAACACCGTCGGGAACGTGCTCTTCTTCCGACCGAGCCTCCCGCAGGGACCGCCGACGATGTTCATCTGCGGGAACGACGCGGCCGCGAAGAAGAAGGTCGAGGGGTTCCTCCACGACTTCGGCTGGCCGTCCGTGATCGATGTCGGCGGGATCGAGTCGTCGCGCGAGCTCGAGGCGATGTGCATCCTTTGGGTGAAGGCCGCCATCGGCCTCGGCGACTTCAAGATCGCCTTCAAGGTGCTTCGATCGTAAGCGGATCCTCACCCGTCCCGCTGATGAGGACTCACTCGTCGGCGAGCGACCGCTCGAGCTCCCCGACCGAGAACACGAGACCGGTGCCGGTCAGGTAGAGCAGCACCCGTTCCCCGGAGCGGATTCGGCCGTTGCGGAATAGCTGCGGCAAAGCGGCGTACGGCGCGGCGGCCTCCGGAGAGGCGGAGACCCCGTGTCGAACGGCGAGGTCGCGCATCGCCCGGACGATTTCCCGGTCCGAGACCACGACACCGCCACCGCGGCTCTCGCGGACCGCCTCGAGGATCCGTTCGGAGGAGAAGGGCGACGGAACGAGGAGGCCCGGGGCGATCGTGGCGGGGTGGTCCCACGGGGCAACGCTAGGAGAACCCTCCGCGAGGGCTTGGACGACCGGGGCGCACCCGGCTGACTGAACTGCGTACAGCCGAGGGGTCCGCTCGAGCAGGCCGAGGGCGCGCAGCTCACGGAACGCCTTTGCCATCCCCACGAGCCCTGTGCCGCCGCCGGTGGGATAGAGGATGGCGTCGGGCAGCCCCTCCACACCCGACTCCTCGACGATCTCGAATCCCATCGTCTTCTTTCCCTCGACCCGGTACGGTTCGCGGAGGGTCGACATGTCGAACGAGCCGCGGCCTCCTTCTCGCGACCGGGCCGATTCGCCCGCTTCGCGGATCGTCCCGGGGACCTCGACGAGCTCGGCCCCGTAGAGCCGGATCGCCTGTTTGATCGGCGCGGGCGTGCGCTCGGGGACGTAGACCCGGGCCTTCAGCCCGGCGCGGGCGGCGTACGCGGAGAGAGCCGTCCCGGCGTTTCCCGCGCTGGGAACGAACAGCTCGCGAAGGCCAAGTTCCCACGCCCGGGATACCGCGACGGTCATCCCCCGCGCCTTGAACGAGCCGGTCGGCATCGATCCATCATCCTTGGCGACGACCTTGACCCCGGGAGCCCCCTCGACCTCGCCGAGCTCGAGGCACGGAGTGAACCCCTCTCCCAGCGTGGCCACCCGAGCCGACTCCCGGACGGGGAGGAGTTCCCGGTACCGCCAGAGGGTCGCGGGCCGGCTCCGGAGCTCAGCCCACCAGGTTCGGGCATCCCAACCCACCGTATCATAGCCCGCGAAGAGGGTGTGACCGCAGGTGGGGCAGGTCCCGACCGGCCGGTCCGGCTCGAGCTGCGTGCAACAGGCGCGGCACTCGAGGTAGGAAAGCCGCGAGTCGGTTCTCATGTGCGCCCCGGTCGACCGGAAGTCACGGCACATTAAGGCCCGTCGCCGCTGGAACGGACTGCGCCCGGCTGAAGAGACGGCGTGGCGAATCCCCTATCTACCGAACTTCGTCTATGCTGTCCACCCGTCACCCATGGGAACCGCGAACGCGCCCTTCCGCTGGACGGAGTCGGACATCCGCGAGATCGAGGCGAACTACCTCGACGAGCGGTCCAGTCTCTGGATGTACCAAACGCTCGCAGCGCAGGATCACATTCCCGCCCGAGCCACCCTGCTCCGCGAGCTCGCGGCCTTCGAGGAACGCCACGCGGCGCTCTGGGCCGGGCTGCTGAAGAGGCTCGGTCGCTCCCCCCCTAGAGAACACCGGAGCATTGAGCATCGGATCGTGATCGCCATGGCCCGGCTCCTCGGGGTCGGGATGGTCCTCCCCCTCGTCCACCGAGGCGAGGTCGACGGCATCGCCAAGTACCGCGACCAGGCCCGCCGCTGGCAGGACCCAGACGCGGTCGCGGTGTTCAAGCCGCTGCTCCCCGACGAGATCGCGCACGAGATCGAGACCTCGACCGCGGCCCGCGAAGCGGGATCGAAAGCGGGCAGCTCGCTCCGGAGCCTCCTGCTGGGGGCGATCGACGGATTCGCGAGCATCGTGGCGCTCTCGGCCGGCGTCGCGGGCGCGACCGGGGCCAATCATTCCGTTCTCATCGCCGGGGCGGCCTCCGTGGTCGCCGGTGCGCTTTCGATGGCCGCTTCCGAATACGTCTCGGTCAAGGCCGAGCACGACGTGCGGAAGGCGCAGCTCCGGATGGAGAGCGAGGCGGCCTCGGTCGCCCCCGATACGAAGCGCGATCAGCTCGTGCAGGCGTACGAGGCGAAGGGGCTCTCCCCCGAGGAGGCGGGCAAGGTCGTGGGGCGCCTCGAACAGGACCCCGAGCGGTTCCTCTCCACGCTGGTCACGGAGCGGTACGGCTTGGCGGCCGACGAGCACGAGCGTCCCGGACGGCAGGGGTTCCTCACGGGGGTCGCCTTTGCCCTCGCGGGGGCGGTGCCGCTGGTCCCGTATCTGCTCCTCCCGATCCCGACGGCGATCGTCGTCTCCGTGGTGGTGACCGCGCTCGCGCTGTTCCTCGCGGGTCTCTTCCGGGCGCTCTCTTCGCTGCATCCGTTCCTGCGCAGCGGATTCGAGATGCTCGCGATCGGGATGGGCGCGGCCGGCGGTACTTTCCTGATCGGCCTCCTGATCGGCGGGGTCGTCAGCTAGCGCCGCGGAGCCGAATCCGGCCGCGTCGGGAATCGGTCCGCCGCCGGGGTTTCGGCGAAGGCTTGATGCGCTTGTTTTCGCATTCGTGCCCTATGGCTGCGATACCCGAACCCTCTCCCGCGGGCCCGGAGGTTCCGCCGCCGCCCCCTCCTCCTCCCCCTCCGACGCCCCAGCCCTCCTGGCGGTCGACCCCCGTCCTCCTGCTCGTCGTGGTACTGGTGGTTGCCGCGTTGCTGGCCGTGTTCCTTCTGGGGCCATTCGCCGGCAGTTCCTCGAGCAGTTCCAACCCAAATGGGTTCTCTGGCGCGCGGGGCGTGGCCGACCAGTTCGCCTCCTCGTACGGTAGCTGGGACCTCTTCGAGGTGATCGGCAGCGCTCCCTACAATGGCTCAATTCTGCCGTATACCGGCACCTCGCCCCCGAACTGTACACTTTCGGTACTTGTCGGATCGGTTCCGGATAATATCTCAATCCCGCAGTACCGCGGCAACTTGACCGACGGTGTCGCCTCGGCCTGGGTGTTCGGCTACTCCAGCACCACAGGCTCCAGCGACCTCCTCATCGTAGAGGTGGGGGAAACGATCGTGTTTGCCCTCGAGGAATCGGGCAGCTGTGTCGGCCAGGGGATCCAATACCACGGCATCCCCAGCTCGGCGATCGACAGCTCGACTGCGGCGACAGCCGCGGCGGCCGCCGGCGGCTACCAGTTCCTTCGAGCCCACCCCACCGGGGTCTCTGTCGAGATGGTGCTCACCGGAGGGCTCAGTTTCCTCAATCAGACGATTCCGATGGAGTGGACGATAGGATGGACCACCTGCGGTGGATTCTTCGGCCAGACGACGGCGCCCGCGAGTGGCTACCAGTTCACGGCGGCAGTGAACGCCACTACTGGCATGGTGCCCCAGGGTGGGACCCAGAACTCCACGTGCGGCATCGGTTCACTCCCTCCGGGGATTGGCGGCGCTCTGACCCCCGGCCCCCCGAGCCTCATTCAGGGGGCGGGAACGGGGGGAACCGTGGCGAGCCAGGGATGCACGAGCGGCGACTACTGCTACTCGGTTCCCATCGAGTCGGCGACGAACCTGACCCCGGCCGACTTCTCGCTCAAGGTGTCGAACCTCTCGAACGCATCGAACCCACCGACGCCCGTCGGGTACGCGATACTGGGGAGTTCCGGCCAGGTGCTCGTCTACTCGTACGGTTCGGCCGAGGTCACCTGGACGGACGGCGTCGGAAGCTCCTCCACCCCGCTCACCGCCGGCATGACGGTCATCGCCGACATGGGTACGCATAACCCGTCCGGCTGGTCCTACTCGTTGGAGTTCACCGGCTTAGGGCCGTACGTGAACAGCGGACTCGGCGTCGGCCTGTAACGCCGGAACCGTAGCTCGTTCCCCGGTTCGCAGGAACTGCCCCGCGCGGCGAGATTCTCGCGCATCGCCACGTTTATCCCGAGAGTTGTGTGCCCGCCGCGCATGGCGCTCTTCGTCGCTGAGCACACCCATCCTGCCGAACGCTGCCCGGCCCGCAATCCGCAGATGGCCGCGGGCCTCCTGGCCCTGATCCAGAACGCTGGAAAAGCGGGGATCAAGATCCACGGGGACGCGGTAACCGACCACCAGCACCACCTCTACGTGATCGCCGATGCGCCGAACGAGGAAACCGTCCGGAACTACTTCGCCCCCTTCGGCCAGATGGGGACTCTGACGGTGAACCCCGCCTCGCACTGCGAGCAGGTGGTCGCCCGCGGGGCCTGCTGAGCGCCTCTTCCGGAACCTAGAGCCGATCGTTCGATCGACCGCCCGGCCATCCCCGAGGGCCGGCCCTCACCGGTTGGGCTACTTGCGGGACTAGGCGGTGTTCGCGGCCCGGGGGATTCTCCCGGCGGCGTGCCGCAACAGCAACACGGCGGGGACAGCGGGCGCGATGAGGATCAGCCAGATCAGGAGCGGGTTCGTCACCAGCGTGAGGACGACGGTGCCCGCGAGAGTGGCGAGGATCGCTCCCACGGTGCCGAACGCGGTGAAGGCGCCGTTGTACGACCCGACCTCCTCCTTCGGAGCCAGGTTGGAGGGTAGGGTCGCCATCGGAATCGCCCCGAGGTTCTCCCCGATGGTCAGCACGACAACGGCCACGAAGAACACGAAGAGCGGGAATGTGCTCCACAACCCCGCCGCGCCGAGCCCCACGAACGCGACGCCGTACAGGGCGAGGCCGAGGATGGCAACCGTCGTGTGGCGCCAGCCGATCACGCGCTCGGTAGTGGGAGACTGCCCGACGACGACCACGATCCCGTTGAGCGAGAGCCCGACGCCCAAGAGGGCGTAGGAGATCCCCAGGACGTTGTGCACGTACAGCGGGAAGATGATCTGCCACTGAGAGGCGACGAAGATCGCAAGTGCAAAGGCGACCGCGACCTCGAGGGCCGTTCGGTCCCGGGCGACCACCCGGAGGCTATCGCCGATGCTCCGTTTCGGCTCGGTGTCCTTCGGCGGGTCGACCACCGTAGCGAGACCGGAGAGGCTGGACGGGTTCGTCGTCCGGCTCCGGTCTCGGGGGGAAGGGTCGAGCGCCAGGTAGAGGACGAGGGCTGCGCCCGCGATCGCCACGGCGGCGACCGCTACCCCGCCCGCAAACCCGATCACCGCGATGAAGAGGCCCCCGAGCGCCACCCCGCCAGCGTAGCCGGCGTTGAACCCGATCCGGTAGTACGTGAACCCTCGGGTCCGCTCCGAGCCCTCCGCAAAGTCCGCGATGTACGCCGAGAACGCCGGTCCGCAGAGCGAGCTCACGGACCCTCCGATGAACGCGGCCAGCACGGCGAGCACTAGGGAGTCGATCGAGAACGCATAGGCTAGGAACCCGGTAGCAGCCGCCTCTCCCGCGAGCCCTGCGACCATGAGCCGCTTTCGCGGGATGCGGTCGGCGACGAGGCCGCCCGCGAGCGAGAACGGGATCTGGACGCCGCCGACCAGGATGACGATCAGACCGAGCTCCACGTATCCGAGCGCGAGGACGTTGTGCAGGAACAGGGCGATGAACGGCCCATAGAGCGCGTTGCCGAGCATCCGCACGGCGACTCCGATCGCCAAGAGCCGGATGTTCCGGTTCACCGCCGGGGATCTCCGATCGAGCCGACCGGGCCGGAGAGGGAAAAGGGGACCTCACCTGCGGTGAGTCTCGAGCGTTCGCGAGTCCTCATGGAGTTCAATCCGTTTCGGAGTAACCCGCGTGGCCTTCGCTCGTTTCAGGAATCCGAAGTGGGCTCGGCCGGATTCGAACCGGCGGTCTTCGCTGTGTGAGAGCGACGTCGTAACCGCTGGACCACGAGCCCAACGCCAGAGCCGAAGAGCGGGCCTCCTTAAGGAATTCCATCTAGAGCGGGAACGCCAATACGAACGGCAGGATGAGGCTCGCCGCCACGGTGAGAATCAACCCGCTCGCCAACGAGAGGCTGCCCGCGCTCCGGTCGCCGTACCGGGTCACGAAGTAGAGCGTCGTGTCCATCGACGTAGCCCCTCCGAGCGCGGCGAGCCCCTCCCCCCGAAGGCGACCGCCCACCACGGGGGAGAGGACCATGGTGAGGTTCTCCCGCAGGAAGTTCGTGAGGAAGGCGAGCAGTCCGAGCAGTGCCCCGGCGCGGGCGAGCACGAGCGGTCCAGCGAGCGTATACCAGCCGAAGGCGAGGGAGGTAGCCATCGCCACGGGGAGGGCCACGCCCGAGACCAACGCGAACAGCGCGCCCGCGACCAACGCCCCCGCGACCGCGGCGGTCAACGGGACCCATACCGAACGAACCCCGGCCCACGAGAGGGGCAGGTCGAAGGCGACGAGGGCCAGGAGGACATAGAGCGCCCACTCGATCGCGCCGGCGGCCGGTAAGGACACGACCCGTCCGATCGCAAAGCCCCCGACCACGGCGGCGACCAGCACGAGGCTCAGGGGGAACCGGTCCTTCGCCGGTTCACTCGAGCCGCTCGGGCCGCGAAGCGGGTGGAATCGGGCGAGGAGGAGGTAGATTCCCGCCGTCGTCCCGAGCACGAGAAGCGCGTAGGCGAGCGCCACCGGGATCGTCACCGCAAGGGCGCCGAGGGCGACGGAGTTCAGGGAGGCGCCGAGGAGTCCCACGAGGACGATGACGGTCAGGACGAGCGCGCGCGGTATCCACCGGCTGCGCCGATGGACGATGCGACCCGCGAGGAACCCAAGCACGAAGGCGACGTACAGGAACGGGTCGAACGCCACGGTCCCGGCCTAGCCGGTCCACGGCGTGAGCGATGCCCGGTGCGGTGGACCGATCGGTGCGCTGAGTGCGACGGTATCGCTCCGGTCCGCACCGTACCCGACGTACTGCACCGGCACCCCCGTCTCTTCCACGATCCGATCGAGGTACCGCCGCAGCGTGGACGGGAGTGCCCTCTCCCCCTCGTCCCGGACCCGGTCCTTCAACCGTTGATGGAACTCGGGCCAGCCCGGGAAACGCTCGTACACGGGCTGGGCCTGCGCGAGGTCATCGGCCTGCGTCGGGAGGACGTCTCGGACCGTGGAACCGTCCGGCATGAGGTACTGAGTGCAGACCGGAACCTCCTCGAGGCCGCCCAGCACATCGACCTTGGTGATCGCAAAGCCCGTGAACCCGTTCAGCCGGGCGGCGTAGCGCAGCATCACGAGATCGAGCCAGCCGCAGCGCCGGGGGCGGCCCGTGGTGGCGCCCCGCTCCCCGCCGACCCGCCGGAGGTATTCCCCCGGTTCGCCAGAATCCTCGGTCGGGAACGGTCCGGCCCCGACACGCGTGCAGTACGCCTTGGCGATGCCGATCACTTCGTCGACCTCGGTCGGGGGGATACCGCTTCCCACGAGCGCGCCGGCGCTGGTCGGGTGCGAGCTCGTGACGAACGGGTAGGTGCCAAAGTCGACGTCGAGGAGCGCGCTCTGAGCCCCCTCGAGAAGGATCGATTCGTTCTTCGCGATCGCGTCCCACAGCATCGGCTCGGTGGGCCGGATCAACGGAGCGAGTCGACCGCCGACCTCGGTGAGCTCCGCGGTCAGCTGGTCGATGGCAGGAAGGTTTGGGATCTGGGTCTTCGTCGCATAGAGGAGCTCGAGCCGCTCCCGAAGCTGGGCGGGTCGGGCGAGGTCGCCCAGGCGGATCCCCCACCGACCCGAGCGGTCGGCGTACGCCGGGCCGATCCCGCTCTTCGTGGTGCCGAGACCGGCCCTCGGGTTCTTGCTCGCCCGAAGCTCATCCTCCCAGGCGTCCTCGATCTCATGGACCGGCAGCAGGACATGCGCCCGGTCCGAGAGGACCACCTCGCCGCGGAGAAGACCCCGTCGCTCGAGGTCCTGCATCTCCGCTTCAAGCTTCATCGGCTGGAGAACCATGCCGGGCCCGCTCACGCCGGTCACGCCGTGGCGGAGCACGCCACACGCGAGCTGGTGGAGGACGACCGGGCCTTCGGGGAGATGGATCGAGTGGCCGGCGTTCGGCCCTCCCCCGGTGCGGACGACGTACCGTGCTTCCGCCGACAGGAAGTCGCAGATCTTCCCCTTCGCCTCGTCGCCGAACTGCGCCCCGACCACGACGCGGACGGTCGTCTCGCTCGCCTCCAGTTCCGGGGAGGCTTCCGGGTAGAAGGCCCTTGTGCCTTGCGGTCCGAAACCGTGCCGTGCGGCGCGACTCGCCATCGCACGGGACAAGCCTAAAGAACGGGCCGGGCGGTCCACGGCCGGATGGTCGCGCAGCGGACGCACGAGGTCGAGATTTCGGGCATCCGCAAGATGTTCGAGGCGGCCCCGCCGAACTCCATCAACCTCGGCCTCGGGGAGCCCGACTTCGATCCCGCCCCCGAGGTGATCGAGGCGCTCTGCGCCGCGGTCCGGGGCGGCCGGAACCACTACGGACCGTCGGCCGGTATCCCCGAGCTACGGGACAAGATCGCCGAGCGGTACCGGGAACTCGACCCGGGGACTCGGCGGGACAATGTGATCATCACGGCCGGTGGCTCGGAGGGATTGATGGCCGCCGCCCTCTCCTTCTACGATCCCGGAACGGAGGTGCTCGTCCCGAATCCAGGGTTCGTGCTCTACGCCCCGCACGCGCGGCTCGCGGGAGCCGTGCCCGTGTCCTACAGCCTGCGCCCCTCGCACAAGTACCTTCCCGATTTCGACGAGCTCGAGCACCTCGTCAGCGGGCGCACCCGGGCGATCGTCGTTAACAGCCCTTCGAACCCCACCGGGGCGGTCTTTCCCCGGTCGGTCGTCGACCGGATCGTTGCGTTCGCGGACCGGCACAATCTCACGATCATCTCGGACGAGGTGTACGAGGAGATCGTTTACGGCGAACCCGCGACCTCGTTCTGGGGGCGCAGCGACCGGGTCGTGATCGCGAACTCGTTCTCGAAGACGCTCGCGATGACCGGTTGGCGGGCAGGCTTCCTCGTCGCTCCGCGGTCGTTTGCGATCGCGCTCAACAAGATCCACTATCACATCATGGCCTGTCCGTCCACCCCGGTCCAAGTCGCGGTACTGGCCGGACTCTCGAACGGGGCGGCGGCGCTCCAGCGCATGGTGAAGGAGTTCCGCGCGCGGCGCGAGCTCGTGAGCCGCATTCTTTCGAAAGTGCCGGGCCTCTCCCTCGTTCCCCCGCAGGGGGCGTTCTATGCGTTCCCCCGCGTGGATTGGCCGGGCTCGAGCACCGACATCGCCCACGCCCTGCTCGCTCGGGGCGTGATCACGACCCCGGGGGACGCCTTCGGCACGCTCGGTGCCGGCCATCTCCGCATCTCGTTCGCGGCCTCGCGGAAAGCGCTGCGGGACGGCCTCGCCATCGTCCGCGCCTACGGCGAAGAGGTGGCGAAGTGATCGTGGGTCTCATCGGGCGCGCGTTCCGGGCCCTCGCCCAACTCCATCCCTCGGCAGGGAGCGACGACCTCGACCACGTGGGCGCCGAGCTCGTCCGGCTCGAAGCGCGCCGGGCTCAGCGCCCCACGAGCTCTCGGTAAAGCGCGCGGTGGCGGTCGACCGTCACCGACCAGTCGAACCCGCCCACCCGTTCCCGACCGGCCGCCCGCAACCGCTCGGTCTCCCGGGAGTCATCGACGACCGACCGGAGGGCGGTCGCCATCGCGCCGACGTCCCCGTACGGAACGAGTCGCCCCGCGCGGCCTCCGTCGAGGACGTCCGGGACCCCGCCGACCGAGGTGGCCACGATCGGCGTCCCGGCCGCCATCGCCTCGAGCAGGACCAGCCCGAACGCCTCCCATTCGGAAGGGAGCACGAGGGCCCGCGCGCCGCGGAGCACGCCCCGGTAGACCGAAGGGGGATCGACGTGGTCGAGGAAGCGGACCAGATCCGTGATACCGAGGGAACGGGCCTGCGCCTCCAAGCGGGCTCGCTCTCCCCAATCCCGGCCCATCAGGACGAGCGGTCGACGCCGGCTCGTCTCCAATCGGGCCAGCGCATCGAAGAGCGTGGGCAACCCCTTGTTGGCCGCGATCCGGCCGATGAAGAGGAAGTACTCCTCCGGTAGGCGGAGCGTCTCGGCCCGATCGGTCTCGGGCGTCGACCACGCCGCGAGATCGATCCCGGGCGGGATCGTCCGCAGCTTCGCTCGAGGGGCGAACTCGGCGACGAGCTCCGCCTCCCGGTCGGTCTGCACCACGAGCGCCCGCGCGACCCGGTAGGCGCTGACGCCGAAGACGACGTCCTGGATCCTTAAGAGACCGCGTTTGAGGGGCGGCTCCCGACGGTCCGCCGGATGATAGTGCGTCGAGACGACGAGCGGGATGTCGAGCCGGTCGGCGACCGCCGCCGCCTGGAGGACATGGCCGTACCGGTGCGAATGGGCGTGGATCACGGACGCCCCGCTATCGGCGAGGGCGTCGACGAGGCCGACCATCATCGGCATTGTGAGGCCGGGGACGAGCCGCTTCCGGACCGGGAACCGATGCACGGGGACTCCGTCGACCACGCTGGCGTAGTTCGACCGTCGCTCCCACCGCCCCTCGTCGTAGAGGTCGCTCGCAAACACCTCGACGTCCTCTCCGGCCGCCCGGAGGCGTCGCGTCACCTCCCGAACGTTCGTCTCCACGCCGCCCGGGGCATCGAAGCGGAGGAGGACGTGGGCGACCTTCACCGGCCCGCGACCTCCCGGTAGAGCGCGTCGAGCCGATCGACGAGGGCGTCCCAGCGGAACCGGGGCACGACCTGGTCCCGGCCGTACTCCCCGAAGCGTCGCGCGAGGTCCCGGTCCCTCCAGAGGCGGTCGATCGCCCCGGCGAGCGCGTCGGGGGATTTCGGGGGCACGAGCAGGCCCGCCTTGCCGTCGTCGACGACCTCGGGGATGCCGCCCACGCGGGAGGCGACCACCGGCGTGCCGGCAGCGAGCGACTCAAGCAGCACGAGACCGAACGCCTCGTACTCGCTCGGGAGCACGGTGACCCGAGCCTCCCGGTAGGCCGCCGCGAGCAGGGCGTCGTCATCCACGTGGCCGAGGAGGTGGACGCGCGGGGAGATTCCGAGCTGTTGGACCCGGGCCAGCAAGGAGGCCCGTTGACCTCCGTCCTCGCCGACCACCACGAGCTGGGCGGACGGGTCCGAGGCCGCCAGGCGGGAGAATGCCTCCGCGAGGTCGAGGAGCCCCTTGTTGGAGGCGAGTCGGCCGACGAACAGGACGAACGGCCCGGGGATCCGGAACCGTTCGGCGAAGCCACCCCCTCCCGACGGGGCCGGGAGGGGGCGGTAGCCGGGCGGGATGATCTCGAGCGGGGGCAGCGGGAAACCCAGGGAGCGGAGGAGGCGTTCCTCCTCGTGCGTCTGCACGATGATGCGGGAGGCGTCGCGGACGACGCCCGCCGCGATCCGGCGATCGTAGAACCCCCGGATCCGGTGGCGAAGCCATCCTCCTTCGATCGACCAGATCGGGTGGAAGTGGGCGGTGAGCACGAACGGCGTGCCGGTTCGCCGGTGGTGGCGATGGGCCGCCGCCACCTGGTTCGTCCCGTACGTGTGGGCGTGGACGATCTCGGGCCGGTCGCGGGCGAGGGTCTCGGTGAGTGTGCGGAAGAACGTGTAGTGGAGCTCCCCGGGTAGCGACCAGACGGATAGGCGATGGACCGCGCCCCACGGAAATCGCTCCTCGCGAGGAACGCTGGCCGCAAGCCGTTCCATCGGGAACTCGCGGTAGAGATCGCTAGTGTAGACGTCGACGGCGTGGCCCCGCGCGTGGAGCCGGGGCGCGATCTCGGCAACGTGCTGTTCGACCCCGCCCGGACCGGGCGGGAACCGGGTCGCGAGCTGGGCGACCTTCACGCCGAGCGAGTAGCGCTCCCCTTACTTGACGGTCCCGTTCCCGAGGACCGCCGCGCCGGGCGCCGCTAGGAGAGGCCGCGCATCGCGGCGAGCCGCTGCGCGTACTTCTTGTAGACCTCGGTCGCCCGGGCGACCGACTCGATCTTCACGTACTCGTTCGCCTGGTGGGAGAGCTCCTCCTCCCCGGCGCCGAAGATCACGACGCGGGGGTTCACCTGAGTGTAGTGGACGGCTTCGGAGGCGTGAACGAGCACGGCCGTCTCGGCCTGGGCGACGTCCCGCAGCAGCTTCACGTGCTCGGAGTTCGGGTCGATCTGCACCGCCGGCATCGTCAGGATCCGCCGGAGGGTGAACGGCGTCTTGATCCGGCGAAGATGCTCCTCGATCTCGTGGTACAGCTGGTCGGGGGTGTACGGAGGGGGGAAGCGGATGTCGACCTCGGAGGTGCACTTGTTCGGCACGACATTGATCCGCGTACCCCCGACGAACGTCCCGATGTTGAGCGTGACCATGCCGAGCTCGGGGTGCGCGATCCGGCCCTTGAAGGATTCGAGCCCGCGGAGGATCCGCATCATCTTGCCGATCGCGTTCTCGCCCAGGTGCGGCATCGCACCGTGCGCGGCCTTCCCGCGGGTCTCGATCGCGAGATCGAGGACCCCCTTCTCCGCATAGGCGACCCTGAGCCCGGTCGGCTCCCCGACCACCACCGCCTTCGCCCTTCGCAAGGGAAGGGTCTTCGCGAGGGCGGCGGCGCCCTGCATCGAGGTCTCCTCATCGGTCGTGAAGGCGAGGACGACCGGGATCTTGCGCGCGACCAGGTCCTGCGCCGCGTCGAGCATCGCGACCACGGTGCCCTTCATGTCGGCGGCGCCGCGCCCGTACATGCGGCCCGACGCGAGCTGGCTCTGAGAGAAGCTCCAGTAGTCGCCGACCGGGGGCGTGTCGAGGTGCCCGGAGAGCACGACCCCGCCCTGGCCGAACTCCGCGAGAAGGGCCGGCGCTTGCGGGTCCCCGAAGAGCGTGTTGCGCATGTGAATCTGGTCAGTGAACGACTGCACGTAGTCGAGCACCTCCTGCTTGTCGGAGAACGGATCGCTCGGGATCTTCACGAGCTCCGACAGCATGTCGACCATCTGGCGCTTCATCGTGACGGTACCTGACTACGCACCCGGAGGGAGCCGCCGGCGAGCTCCGCCCCGACAAGCCCCGCCGTAGCTTAATGGTGCGGTTCGGCCGGCGCGCGCGCCGCCACCTTGCGGGTGCGGGCGAGCGCCCGACCGAACCCGTCGGGGGAACCGACCGACCACCACTCCCCCACCCGGGGGCTCAGTACGAGGGCGGCCACGCGACCCCCGTCCGCGAGGAGCGTCCGGATCCCGTCGGTGAGCTCGAGCTCCTTCGGGTGGCGCTCCCGACGGTACTTCTCGAGGGCCGCGAAGATCGAGGGATGGAACGCGTAGACGGCCGTCGCGGCCCAGTGGGACTTGGGGCGCTCCGGCTTCTCGACCATCGCGTCGACATCGAGCCGCGCGATCCCGTGGACCGGAGCGCCCCGATGGCCCTCGATGACCCCGTACCGGCGCGGGTCGGCGACCTTGCGGACGAGCAGGACCGCGTCGAGCCCGTCCCGTTCGAGAAGGGCGCCCATCGCTCGAAGGACGTTCCCCCGGTGCGGCTCGACCAGCACCGCGTCTCCGGCGTGCAGGAAGAACCGCTGTCCTCCGACCGACGCCCGAGCTTGGAAGACGGCGTCCCCGAACCCCCTCGGCCGGTCCTGCACCGCGAACGAGATTCGGAGGCGACCGAGCGTGTCGTAGAACCGCCGGGTCTCGGTGAGGCGCTCGCCGTGGTGGCGGTGACGACGGAGGAACGCGGGGTCGACGGTGAAGTAGTTCCGGACCGCCTCGGCGTCGCGCGGTTGATGGACGATCGTGAGGTGGAACGCTCCGGCGGCGACGAGCGTCTCGACCACGAGGTGCGCGACCGGCTTCAGGACCGCGGCGCCATCGCCCCCCCGGTCGTAGAGGGGAAGGAACTCCTTGCGGAGCCCGCGGCTCCACGGGAGCATGCGGGTGCCTTCGCCGGCGAGGGTGACGACGGCTTCCATCGCCGACCTACGCCGGCGGGCTCTCGGAGGTCGGCTCGCTCGGACCGGCGGACGGCGGGACGCTCGGAGGAACGTGCCGCGACGCAAGGGCCGGGCGGCTGTCGACCGATCGCCATTGCACCGTCGGCTGGACCACCCACTTCCGCGCCTCGAGCCGGCGCCGGAAGTGAAGCAGGTCGTGGAAGATCTCGCGGATGACCTCGCTGAGCTCCCGCGTTCGCCGGTACCCGAGGGCGTAGAGGCGCTCGTGAATCGGGTTGTAGTAGTGCTGCTCGGCCTCCACCCGGGGGTCGGGAGGATGCTCGATGACCGGGGAGAGTCCGAACTCCTTCGCCACGCGAACGGTCGTCTCGGCGAGCTCGTTCACCGAGTAGGCCGCGTCGAACTGGTTGAAGACGCGGTACTCGCCGGGCTGCGCCGGGTTCTCGACGGCGAGCCGGAGGGACTGCATCGAGTCCTCGAGCGCGATGAACCCGCGCTTCTGCTCGCCCTTCCCGTACGGGGTGACCGGGAGACCGAGCACCGACTGCGCGATGAACCGGTTCAACGCGGTCCCCCACGTCTCGTCGAAGTCAAAGCGCGTGAGCAGTCGTCGGTCGGTCATCTCGGGCGTCCGGATCCCGTAGATGACACCCTGCATCACGTCGGTCGCGGCGATCCCGAAGATCTTCGAGGCGAACATCACGTCGCCCGAGTCGAACACCTTACTCCAGTGGTACCAGGAACCGGCCTGGCGGGGGAACGGGAGCACGTCCTTGCGGCCCCGGAACTCCGTCTCAAAGAACCCCTCCGGGATGTCGGTGTTCGGGGTTCCGTACTCCCCCATCGTGCCCATCTTCACCAGATGGGCCGTCGGGCAGGTGTCGCGGATCGCGTACAATAGGTGGAGCGTGCCCGTGAGGTTCTCCACCTGGGTAGCGACCGCGTGGTGAACATCGATCATCGAGTACGGGGCGCTCCGCTGCTCGGCCAAGTGGACGATCGAGTCCGGTTTCTCTCGGTCGAGGACGGTGTGGACGAACTCGTAGTTGCAGAGGTCACCGCGGTAGAAGCCGAGCTCCTTGCCGAGGAGCTCCCGCACCGCCTTCTGGCGGTTCGTAAACGACGGGATCGGGGTCGCCGACCAGGAACCGACCTCGTTCACCCGACGCCGGGTGACGAAGTTGTCGATTCCGACCACTTGGTGACCTCGCCCGAGGAGGTGGAGCGCGAGCGGCCAGCCCGAGTATCCATCGATGCCGGTGATCAGTACCTTCATGGGACGCTCTCCAAATCATGCACGCGCCCAGCTTAAAAGGAAAACGATGCCCGAGGGACTTGGGCCCAAAGCCGCATAAATGCGCTCGGGGTGAACCCTTCCCGAGGTCGTTCTCAGGACGGGACGGATGGGCGGGCCGGACGTGCGCATCGTCGACACCCGGGACGAGCCACTCAAGGGCGCGATGATGGTGGTCGGCTTCCCGACCCACGGCCTCGTCGGGTCGGTCGCCGCCTCGTACCTCGTTCACTCGCTCGACATGTCGCTCGTCGCGTACATGATCAGCGAGGAGTTCCCGCCGACCGTGATCATGGAGGAGGGCGTCGTCAGCGCCCCGGTCCGGTTCTATGCCAGCAAGCTCGTTTGCGGTGTCGATCGATCGTGCGACCAGCTGCTGGTCGTCCTCTCGGATATTCAGCCCCCACCGTCGATGCTGAACGCGATCGGCCGCTCGCTCCTCGATTGGGCCGACGCGAAGGGGATCCAGTTGATCGTCGCCGTGGAAGGTCAGCCGATCGAAGGGGAGTCGCACGGGGACGCCCGGGTCGTCGCGATGGCCAACCGGGCCGCGGCGCCCCTCCTCGAGAAGTACCGCTTCGACGCCGCGAGCGGCGTCGTGACGGGCCTCTCGGGCGGGCTCCTCCTCGGGGCGATCGCGCGGACGACCCCGGTGCTATGCCTCGTGGCGCAGGCGCACAAGGATTACCCCGACGCCCGGGCGGCCGCGAAGGTGATCGAGACGATCAATCCGCTCGTCCCGCTGCTCGTGCTCGACACGAAGCCGCTGAGGGACAAGGCCCGGCAGATCGAGTCGGAGGTGCGCAAGACGCTCCAGCAGACCCGCGAATCGATGGCCAGCATGCGCCACGCCGAGCCGGAAGGGCCGGGTGAGATGTATCGCTGATTCCGCGATGGGCCCTCCGAGCGCCCCCGCACCGGACTCCCGGCCCCCGGTGACCCTTCGGGAGTTCCGGCCCTCGGACCTCCCGTTCGTCGGCGCGATCGTGGCCGAAGCGCTGCACGAACACTACGATCCGTCGCTTTACACGTCCCTCTCGAACGAATGGCCGAAGGGGTTCCTCGTCGCCGCCGACGCGTCCGACGTCCCCGCCGGATTCCTCCTCGGGGTGAACCAGGTCGAGGGCGAGGCCCGCGTGCTAATGTTCGCGGTCGAGCGTCGGCAGCGCGGCCAGGGCATCGGGACGCTCCTCATGTCGACGTTCCTCGACCGCTGCCGAGCGCGGGGATTCCGCCGGGTAACGCTCGAAGTGCGCGTCTCGAATGCGACGGCGATCCGGTTCTACTCGCGGTACGAGTTCTCGGTGGTCGACCTCCTCCGGTCGTACTATTCGGACGGGGAGAACGGCTACCAGATGGCCCGCGACGTCCGCTAGCGGCGCGTCCCGTCCACCCGCAGCCTTCAAAAACCCCCCTCTAGGTGTCCCCCTCCTATGCCTACCGCTTGGCCCACCGCGAGCGACCTCATGACCGCTCGCCCGGTCACCCTTCCCCACGATGCGCCGATCTCGAAGGCGCTCGGGCTGATGCGATCGCGCCGGATCCACGAGATCCCGGTCCTGCGGAACAGCCGCATGGTCGGGATGGTGACCCTTGAGTCGATCGCCCGGCGGAGCCGCTGGTCGCTCACGACGAAGGTCGAGCACCTCGTAGTGCTCCCGCCCCTCATCCTCCCGACGACGCCATTCTCGGAGGTCGCCGAGCAACTCCTCTCGACCGGATTGCGGGGGATCCCGGTCGTGGGCCACCGGGGCGAGCTGCTCGGGATGATCGGTCGCAGTGACCTCATCCGCGCGATGCCCGGGCTCTCGGTGTTCCGATCGGCCGACGGTCCCACTGTCGAACAGGTCGCCCGCTCGGCGGGGACGGTCGTCCGTGAGGACGACCTCTGCCGCAATCTAGTCGCCCAGCTGCGCGTCCTCGAGGACCACCCGCTCCCGGTCGTCGATCGGAAAGGACGGGTCGTCGGCGCGGTGGGGATCTCCGACCTCGGCGAGGTGCTCTGGCGCCCGACGGTGGGCGGGAAGCGCGACGCGCGCGCCAGCCGCTCCGCGCTCGATGTGAAGGTCTCGTCGATCATGCGATCGCCCGCCGTTACAATCCCGCTCGGCGCCCCCGCGGTCGAGGCGGCGCGGACGATGACGCGCGAGAAGGTATCGAGCGTCTTCGTGGTCGAGGACGGCCACCCGACGCGAATCGTGGGGCAGGCGGACCTGCTCAGCTTCGCGATCTCCCGCGCCCGTCCGGGCGCGGTGCGGGGCGGCATCGAGAACGTCTACGTCGAGATCACTGGCCTTCGCGGCTCGGTCGATCCGGGGTTGCTCGCGGAGATCGACGGAGGGGTTGCGAAGGGACTCCGAAGGATCGCCCGCTACGTCCGGCCGACGCTTCTCACGCTCCACTTCGCTCCCCAGGGCACCCACCGCACCAACGACCTCACCGTCGAGGCGCGCCTGTTCACCGAACAGGGGCGGATCTTCTACGCCTCCCACACCGGTTGGAACCTCATGGCCGGGGTCGTCGGCCTTTTGGACGACCTCGCCGCCCAGACCCGACGGGCGAGCGAGGCGCCGCGGGGAAAGGGCCGTCGACGGGGGCTCGTGCCCGAGACCGAGGACGTGACGTCGGACGACCCGGACCTCGAAGCGAAGCTCAAAGCGGTCACCGGGGACGAGGATGCCTAGGGAGGTCGACCGATGATCCCCGGTGGACCTCGCAACCAGCGCCAGATGGAGCTGATGATGCGGCGCATGGGCATGAAGACGGAGGAGGTCCCGGACGTTCAGGAGGTCATTGTCCGGACGAAGACGAAGGAGCACGTCTTCCGCGCGCCCGAGGTGACGATTCTCACCGTGCAGGGGGTACGGACCTACCAGGTCGTGGGCAACCCCGAGATCCGGCCGCGCGCTCCCGGCGCGCCTTCCGGGTCCGAGCCAGTGACGCCCGCGGCGCCTCCGCCCTCGCCGAGCGGTCCGCCCGAGGAGGACATCCATCTCGTGATGGAGCAGGCGAACGTCTCCCGCGAGGAGGCGATCGAGGCGCTCTTCCAGTCGAAAGGAGCGCCGGCCGAGGCGATCCTTCTCATCCTGTCCCGGGCCCGGTAGTGTCCGGCGTCGCCGGACCGATCGCACAGGAGTGCGTGGAAGGGTATCTCTTCGCGACACCGCCGCTCGAATTGCTCCTGTTCCGGCGGCCCCCGGCCCGGGGGCAGATCTGGGTACCTGTGAGCGGGAAGGTCGAACCGGGCGACCCGGACTTCCCAATCGCGTTGTGCCGTGAGTTCGAGGAGGAAACGGGACTCGCCTGCCGCCCGGATCAGCTCATCGACCTCGACTGGCACGTCCCGTTCCGCGCGGACAACGGAGAGACCTGGCGACTCCACGCGTTCGCGCTCGAGGTCCCCCGCACGTTCGTGCCTCGCTTGAGCGCGGAGCACGAGGCCGCGGAGTGGGTCTCGTGCGAAGAAGCCGTCCGCCGCCTCCACTTCGAGGACAACCGGGCCGCGGTGATCCGACTGCGGGACCGTCAGCTGCCCCGGTGAAGGGGACGACCCGTCGGTGGAGGCCGGGACAGCTCCGCGCCCCGTTGGCCAAAGGTTTAGTCCCGTACGACGGTTTTCGGACGATGGTCCCGGAATCCCCGGCGACGGAATCGCCGCTCCCGAACACCCGGGTGTTTGCGACCGAAGGACTGGAGCTCTTCGAGGCGGTCCGGAGTCGGAAACCGAAACGCGTGATCCTTCAGGTGCCCGCAGGCCTCGTCCGGAACGTCCACGAGCTCGCGGCCCGGTTGAGGGAGGGCACCGGCGTCCCGGTCGACCTTGCGACCCGCCCCTGTTTCGGAGCGTGTGACGTCCCGACCGAGACAGAGGCGCCCCGCGCCGACCTCGCGGTCGTCCTCGGCCACGCGCCGATCCCCAACATGCCGCTCTCTCGGCCGACGTTCTTCGTCGAGATGCGGGACCCGGGCGGAGACCCGGAAGCGCTCGCCGGAGTAGTGGCGCGGGCGAACCTCCCCCGTCGCCTCGGTCTGGTGGCGTCGGTCCAACATCTCGACCTCGTGAAGCCCCTTACCGAGGCGCTCGGTCGCCGGGGGTATGACGTGCGGGTCGGGACCGGTGACCGGCGTCTCGCGTACCCCGGGCAGGCGCTCGGATGCAACTACACGGGCGCGGAAGCGGTCGCGAAGGAGGTGGAGGCGTTCCTGTTCCTCGGGACCGGGCAGTTCCACCCGGTCGGGCTGGCGTTCGCCGTCGACCGGCCCGTGCATGCGCTCGACCCGCTCCGGGGAGCGCTCGAGCCGCCGATCGACCGGGGAGCACTGATCCGCCGCCGCCAGCTTCTGGTCGCCTCGGTCCGGGACGCCCGGCGATGGGGGATCCTCGTCTCGACGTTCGCGGGCCAGAACCGCAGCCCGACCGCCCTCGCCCTCCAGGAGCGGGCCCGCGCCCGGGGGCGGGAGGCCGAGATCCTGCTCTTCGACCGGCTCGACGGTCGGGACCTCGAGGGGCGGGCGTTCGACGCTTACGTGAATACCGCGTGCCCCCGCATCGCCCTCGATGACAGCGCGAACTACCCCAAACCGCTCCTGACGCCGCCCGAATTCCTGATGGCCCTCGGGGAACTCCCGCTCGAGCCGTACCGCTTCGATACGTACCACTGACGGCCGTAACCCGAAAGAGCCAGGACGGCGATCACTCCGTCGTGCGCGTCCTGCCGATCGCCGCCGCCGTTCTCTTCGTCGCGGGCGTCGCGCTGATCGCGCTGAGCGTCGCCCAAGGAAGCGCTCAGGTCGCCCTCATCGTCATCATCCCGGTCATTTCGGGGTCGTCCGCCACGTTCCTGGCCGGGGTCGGGCTCCTCGTCGCGGGGTTCGTCGCGTTCCTGTTCGCGTTTTCGGGGGGATGGGAGGAGGAGACGCCGCCCCCGCTGGCCGGAAGCGTCCCCGCCCCGACGTCCCGCTCGGGGGGCGCGGGAGGATTCGTCCTGATCGGTCCGGTCCCGATCGTCTTCGGCTCGTGGCGGGGGACCTCGCGTCTCGTCCGCGGACTGCTCGCGCTCTTGGGCGCGGCGCTGCTTATCGTCGTCGTGCTCGCGTTCGTGTGGTTCCTGCGATAGGAGCCCGTGCCGCGGCGTGCGCCGCCTCGAGGAACATCCGGTGGAGTCGCGGATCCCCCGAGAGCTCCGGATGGAAGCAGAGTCCCCAGATCATGCCAGCGCGCACGCCGACCACCTCTCCGCCCCGCCAGGCGAACGCCGTCGCTTCGGGGCCGACCCCATGGACTCGGGGGGAGCGGATGAACACGCCCGGGAACGGCCCGCCCTCGAGCCCCTCGACGTGGATCGGCGCCTCGAACGACTCTCCCTGACTGCCGTAGTCGTTCCGGCGGATTTGGACGTCGAGCAATCCGAAGGTGGGAGGGTCCATCCCGGCGAGGCCCGGGACGAGCTCTCGAGCGAGCAGGATCAGACCGGCGCAGGTCGCGAGCACGGGAAGCCCGTTCTTGATCCGCTGCTCGAGCGGGTTCCATAGACCGGCCTGGACGAGCAGCCGGGCGATCGTCGTGGACTCTCCCCCCGGCATGAAGAGCGCTCCGACTTGGGCGAGCTCCGCCGGGGAGCGGACCGCGATGACGTCGTCCCCCCGCACGATCGCGCCGAGCGCGGCGAGGTGCTCGGGAACGTCGCCCTGCAGGGCCAGGACTCCCACCTTCATTTCCCGGCTCGGAGCTCCTCGAGGATCGCCTTCGCCCGATCGAACCGGACCTGGTGGTCCTTCACCAACCGCTCGACCACCCGGTCGACCTCCTCCGGCCGCGCGCCCGCACTCACGGCGAGGTTCCGGGCGTGCAGCTCCATGTGACCGCGCTGGATCCCCTCGGTCGCGAGGGCCCTCAGCGCCGCGAAGTTCTGGGCGAGCCCGACCGCCGCGAGCACCTCTCCGAGCTCGCGGGCCGACTTGACGCCCAGCACCTTGACGTTCGCCTTGGCGGTCGGGTGCACGGCCGTGGCGCCGCCGATCAATCCGACCGGGGCGGGGATCTCAATCGAGCCGACCAGGTTCCCGTCCTTGTCCTTCTCGTAGGTCGTGAGGGGCCGCACGACGGCACCGCCGTCCGCCGCCTTCCAGGCGGCGTAGGTGTGGGCGCCGCTCTCGATCGCACGGAAGTCGTTGCCGGTCGCGATGACGACCGCCGAGACGCCGTTCATGATCCCCTTGTTGTGGGTCGCGCAGCGGAACGGGTCCGCGAGCGCAAATGCGTAGGCGTCCAAGATCGCCTCGACCACCTCGGCCCCGGAGGCGGTCTCGGTTTTGAGAAGCTCGGCCGGGAACGTGGCGTGAGCACGCGCGAGGCGGTGGACCGCGAGGTTCGAGATGATCCGGAGGACCACGCGGCCCCCGGTGAGGCGGGCGAACTCCGGAGCGAGCGCCTCGCACATCGTGTTCACCGCGTTCATTCCGCCGGCGTCCCGAGCGTCCACGAGGAGGTGAGCGATGACCATCGTCCCCCGGGTCGAGGGCACGATTCGCACCTCGAGGTCCTTCGCTCCACCACCGAACTTCACGAGGACCGGGTCCTTCGCATTCGCCGCCTCGAGGAGCTCCTCTCGGTGGTGGAGGAGTCGAAGCCGAGCCGCCGCCGGGTCGGGGACGTCAAGGATCTGAACCTGGCCGATCATGACGGGCGCCGTCGTCTGGGCGAAGAAGCCCCCGGTCGCCCGGGCGACCTTCGCCGCGTTCGAAGCGGCGGCCACCACACTCGGTTCCTCGATCGCCATCGGGATGAGGTAGTCACGTCCGTTGATCCGGAAGTTCGTGGCGACGCCCAGCGGAAGGGGCATCACTCCCACGACGTTCTCGATCATCCGGTCGAGCGTCCCGGGGTCTATCCCCGGGGGGAACTCGAACGCCCGCGCCTCCTCCTCGGTAAGGCCTCCCCACTCACGGAGGAACGCCCGGCGTTCGGCGACGGTCCGCTTGTAGAATCCTGGGACCTCGGAGCTTCGCTCGACCATCGCTCACTCCTTCGTGGAGGTCCCTTCCGGTGAGGAGCCCTCCGCGGTGGCCGCGCGGTGGGCGCGCGCCACGATAACCTTGGCCGGTCGGAGCAGTCCTCCGAAGAAGCGGTACCCCTGCTGGACCACCTCGGCGATCGAACCCTCCGGTTGGGCCTCGGAGGCCGGTATCTCACCCACGGCCTCCGCCTCCTCGGCCCGGAACGGTCCGCCCGCCTCGGCGACCGGCTCGACACCCTCGTGCTTCAGGAACTTCGACCACTCATGGTCCAATAGGTCGAGGCCCTTGCGCATCGGGTCGCTCGCCGGGAGGCGCGCGAACGATTCGCGGGCCCCCCGGAACGCCTCGATGATCGGCAGGAGCTCCCGCACGAGCCCGGCGCGGGCCTGTCGGGAGATCGACTCTCGGTCGCGCTCCACGCGGCGCCGGAAGTTGTCGAAGTCGGCGAGGAGGTACTTGTAGCGCGTCGACCAGTCTTCGGTCGGAGTGGGAGCGCCCTCGACCGGGACCTTCGGGGTCTCCGGGGGCTCGGCTCGACTGCCGGTCGCAGCGTCGGAGCTCTCCTCGGGCATAAGGGTCACGAGTCGGAGGGAAGCTCGAGGTAATAGGCCTTGTCGGGGGGTCCGAAAACGGCCATTTTTGGGGGTGTTCCGGGGGGCCGGAATGGACGCTTTTGGGGGGGTCAATTGGGGGGTCAATTTCCACCGAAACCCAAGCGTTATAACGCATGCCCGGCTCGGTAATTCTGAGGCGATTTCCGGCCCGATTTCCGATGGTGCAGCAGGCGGTTAACGGCTCCGTGTACGACGCGAGTTCCATCCAGGTACTCGAGGGTCTTTCCGCCGTGCGACGGCGCCCCGGAATGTACATCGGTTCGACCGACGCGCGGGGCCTTCACCACTTGGTCTACGAGGTGGTGGACAACGCGATCGATGAGGTCCTCGCGGGTGCGTGCACCGAGATCGAGGTGACGCTCCACAGCGACGGCTCCTGTTCGGTCCGGGACAACGGCCGGGGGATCCCGGTCGAGAACCACCCGAAGTACAACCGACCCGCCCTCGAGATTGTGATGACGATCCTGCACGCGGGCTCGAAGTTCGACCGGAACACCTACAAGGTGTCGGGCGGGCTCCACGGGGTCGGCGTCCACGTCGTGAACGCCCTCTCCGAGTGGCTGGAGGTCCATGTCTTCCGGGACGATCACGAGTACTTCCAGCGGTACGAGCACGGCGCCCCCGTCGCTCCGCTCAAGGTGGTCGGAAAATCAGACGCCACGGGGACGGACGTCCGGTTCAAGCCGGACAGCTCGGTCCTCGAGACGATCACGTTCGACAAGGAGACGGTGGGACGCCGGTTGAAGGAACTCTCGTTCCTCAACCCCGGCGTGACGATCCACTTCAAAGACGAACGGGACGGCTCGGACGAGTCGTACCACCACGCTGGCGGGATCACCGAGTTCGTGGAGGATCTCAACAAGGGTTCGAACGTCCTCTTCTCGCCGCCGATTTCGCTGCACGCGAAACGGGACTCGAGTGACATCGAGGTGGCGCTCCAGTACAACGACGGCTACAACGAGACGGGACTTGCGTTCGTCAACAACATCAACACGGTCGATGGCGGCACGCACGTGATGGGACTCCGCTCGGCGCTCACCCGAACCCTCAACGACTACGCGCGCAAGCGCGGGTTCATCAAGGGCGACAAGGAGGGCCTCACCGGCGAGGACGTCCGGGAGGGCCTCACCTCGGTCCTGTCGGTGAAGGTACTGGAGCCGCAGTTCGAGGGCCAGACGAAGGCCCGTCTCGGCAACTCCGAGGTCAAAGGGCAGGTGGAGAGCTCCGTCAACGAGAAGCTCGCCGAGTACCTCGAGGAGCACCCGGCGGTCGGCCAGGCGCTGATCTCGAAGGCGGTCCAGGCGTCGCAGGCCCGCGAGGCGGCGCGCAAGGCCCGCGAGCTCACGCGAAGGAAGGGACTGCTCGAGGGTGGCGGGCTTCCGGGGAAGCTCGCCGACTGTCACTCTCACGACCCGGCGGAGTGCGAGCTGTTCCTCGTGGAGGGGGACAGCGCCGGCGGGACCGCGAAGCAGGGCCGGGATCGGGAGTTCCAGGCGGTGCTTCCGCTGCGCGGCAAGATCCTCAACGTCGAGAAGGCGCGGCTCGACAAAATGCTCCAGAACGACGCGATCCGCGCGTTGATCACCGCGATCGGGATCGGGATCGGCGACGAGCAGGACCTCTCGCGCCTGCGCTACTTCAAGATCATCCTGATGACCGACGCGGATGTCGATGGGTCGCACATCCGCACGCTCTTGCTCACCCTGTTCTATCGGAAGATGCCGAGCCTGATCACCGAGGGTCACGTCTTCATCGCCCAGGCGCCGCTCTACCGGCTCCAGAAGGGCGCCCGCGTGCAGTACGCCTACTCCGAGGAGGAGCGAGAACGGGTGCTGGCCGACATGGGTGGCATGAAGGGCGTCACGATCAACCGCTACAAGGGGCTCGGCGAGATGACGGCCGAGCAGCTCGCCGACACGACGATGCGCCGCGGGTCGCGGACCCTCCTCAAGGTGACGGTCGACGACGCGAGCCGGGCGAACGAGCTGTTCCAGATCCTGATGGGCGAAGAGGTCGAGCCGCGCCGTCAGTACATCCAAGAGCACGCTGTCGAGGTCACGAACCTCGACATCTAGACCGCCGGGCCGGGCTCGAGCACCGCGGGGGGGGGCCGCCCGGCCTGTTCCGTCCCGCTAGAGGTGTCGTTCCACCTCTTGTTCGAGGCGTCGGGCGCCGGCCTCGATCCGTTCCGACTCCTCGCGCCAGAACCGGCGGACGATCGGGCCCACGGCGAAGAGCAGCGTCGACACCACCGAGCCGACGGAGACGAACGCCATGATCGAGGCGAAGATCTTGGCATCGTCCGTGGTGAGCGTGAACGGCGGCCCCTGCCCCGTGGCCAGCATGCTTTCGAAGTAGAACGAGTCGACCGGGGAGAGCCCCGCGAGGAGGTGGAACCCGACCGTCCCGATGACGAGGATCAGTCCGATCCCGAGGAGGGCCCAGATCAGTCGGCGGAGGGCGGTGCGCGACAACCGGTGCTGCACAGCAGGCGGCATTCCGGTCCCATCGGTGCTCGCTCGTTAAAGGGTGCGGCCGGGCGGCGTCCCGTCGCGAGGGCGGCGCGCCTCGCCGGGGAAGGAACCGCTTTAATGCAGAACTCGGTCCCGGCCGGCGTGACGGCACTCCCTGCCTCCGGCTCGACGGTGTTCCGGGGGGGCCTTCTCGTCACGCAGGACCCCCAACGTCGCATCGTCCGGGGGGACCTCCGGGTGGAGGAGGGCCGCATCACTTCGGTCGGGCCGACCGATTCGGCTCCTTCGGACCGAGTGGTCGACGCCTCGGGGTACGCGATCGTGCCGGGGTTCGTGAACGCCCACACCCATGTGGCGATGAGCCTCCTCCGCGGGATCGCGGACGACCGGGAGCTCGCCGGGTTCCTCGAGACGCTGTTCGCGGTCGATGCGAAGCGAACCGAGGCGGACGTCGAGGCGGGGGCTCGCGCCGGGATTGCCGAGATGCTGCTCTCGGGGACCACCTCGTTTCTCGATCTCTACTACTTCGAGGACGCCATCGCCCGCGCCGCCGAGTCGCTCGGCGTGCGCGGCTTCCTGGGATGGGCCGTGCTCGACCCGGAGCTGACGACCCAAAGGGGGGTCCCGGTCGACAACGCGCGTGCGTTCATCGACCGCTGGAAGGGCAACGCGCTCGTCTCGCCGCTGATCGCTCCCCAGGGAGTCTACGTCTGCGGACCGGAGACCTGGCTCAAGGCGAAGGAGGTCGCCGAGCGCTCCGGGACGCTGATCCATTACCATCTTTCCGAGACCCGCCGCGAGGTGCACGAGCACCAGGCCAAGACCGGTCGTCGTCCGGTGGTCTGGCTCGAGGAGATCGGCTTCCTCGGTCCGCGCTCGGTCGCGGCGCACGCGGTGTGGCTAACGGGGGAAGAGATCGGCCTCCTCGCGCGACGTTCGGTCGGAATCGCCCACTGCGCCGGCTCGAACTTGAAGCTCGCCTCGGGCGGAGTCGCTCCGGTGGTCGAGCTCCGGGCGGCAGGCGCCACCGTCGGACTCGGCACCGATTCAGTGGCGAGCAACAACTCTCTCTCGATGCTCCGGGAGATGCATCTCGCCGGCCTTGTTCAGAAGAATCAGCGCTGGGACGCGACCGTGCTGTCCGCCCAGGAGCTGCTC
This sequence comes from Thermoplasmata archaeon, assembly GCA_035625085.1. GTDB lineage: Archaea > Thermoplasmatota > Thermoplasmata > Lutacidiplasmatales > UBA184 > Lutacidiplasma. The sequence continues at coordinate 3,679 of DASPQG010000030.1, read as the reverse complement.
GACATGGCCACCCTCGAAGGGGCGCGTCTCGTGGGCCGAGAGGCCGACCTCGGCTCCCTCGAGGTCGGAAAGCAGGCGGACTTCTCGTTGTTCCGCCTCGACCATCCCACCCTCCTCCCGGCTCGACCCGAAGCGATCGTCTCGCACCTTGCCTACTCGGCGGCCGACGAGGCGATCGACTCGGTGTACGTGGCGGGCGCGCCGGTCGTGGAGCACCGTCGGCTGGTCCGCGGGGACTGGCCGACGATCCGTCGCGAGGGGGAAGCGGCGGCGGAGTCGCTCTGGGCCGCGCGGCCGAAGTCGTGAGCCCGCCGGCTCCGCCTCAGCCGTGGGACAGCGTGTCCGAAAGGCTCGCCGCGAGCTTCCACGCGAGCTCCTCGGCGGCCCCTTCAACGCCCAGCTCCCGCAGCGAGGTGAGCCGGCCCGCCGCCCGGGCCGTAAGACCAAACAGCTCGCGAAGGAGCGGTCGGTCCAGCGGCTCGAGGGGCAGGATACCGTGATGGAGCAGAGCCTTCTCCGAGAGGTGCTGCGCGGCGCCTCCGAGGACCCGATCCCCGTGTTTCAGCACCGAACCCCGGGCGCTCAGCAGGCAGTATTCGGGGTCGGAGCCCGGAGGGTCCGTCCATCGGACCGCCACCTTTCGGTCCCCGAGGAACCGGACGACACCCTCACCGAGCCGGGGATACGCGCGGACGAAGTCTCGACCCACGCGAGGGTCGGAACGAGGCAGCACGATCGACCAGGCGAGGTCTCCCGGGGCGTGGAGGAGGCCCGTACCTCCCGTGGTACGTTGGACCGTCGGGATCCCCTCTTTCGATGAGCGCAGGAGAAACGGGGCTTCGGCATGCACCCCGACCCCGAAAGAGACCGCTCGGTCGTTGAGGACAGCGACCCGGACGGCCGGGACCGCGCGGCGGAGAATCGCCTCGTCCGTACGGACGTCGTCAGCGCAGGTCACCCGGACATCGACCCACGTCGTGAGGCCGGGCTCGCGGGACGGCGCGCGGATGCCTCTTCCGGTCGCGGAAATCGCCGGTCCCCCACCACCCCGGGGGCCTCAAAAGGCTATGAAGCCGACCACGCTCCCACGGGCATGGCCGAACTGGCGGAGTTCCGCCTCCGTCCGGGCGACAGCGCGCCGGACTTTGCTTTGCCCGGAGTCGACGGAAAGACGTACCGCCTGGCAGCATTCGCGGACCGGCGGTTGATGCTGGTGGTGTTCTGGTGCAACCACTGTCCGTACGTCCAAGCCTGGGAGAGCCGGATGGTCGAGATCGGCCGCCGGTACCAGCCGAAGGGCGTGGGGATCGTCCTCATCAACTCGAACGACGCGCGGGCCTATCCGGAAGACCGTCTCGAGTCGATGGTCCACCGGGCTGCGGAGAAGAAGTACCCGTTCCCGTACTTGCAAGACGAGTCCCAGGAGGTCGCTCGCGCCTATGGGGCCCTCGTCACCCCGCATCCGATGTTGTTCGGGCCGGACCGTAAGCTCCTCTTCCAAGGTCGGATCGACAACGACCACCAGCACGCTGAGCGGGCGACCGAGCACTACCTCGCCCGGGCGCTCGACCAGGCGCTCGGAGGGAGCTCTGTCACGCCGGCAGAGCTACCGGTCGTCGGCTGCACCGTCAAGTGGAAGGAGTGACGGGTTACCCCTTCGTGTTCGAGGCGCGGCCACCCCGGCTCCCCCGGGCCCGTACCTGAACGCGACGGGCCTCGAAGGCCGCCGCCAGTGCCGGGTCGACCGGCTTCCCCTCGTGATCGAGGCGCGCGGCGATCGCGGCTTTCCCGGCCAAGGCCCGGGCGAGCTTCCCCCGCTCCGCCCGAGGAGCGGACTGGATGGCGGGATGGAGGAACAGCAACCCGTGCCGGGGAGGGGGCGCTCGCCCGCGCAGGTGTTCGAAGAACGCCCGCTCAGCCCCCAGAACCTGGACGGTGCTGGAGGGGAGTCGCGCGAGTCGGTCGAGCCCCCCGGCTTGGGCCACGATCCGCGCCGCCAGCTCGGGTCCCAAGAGAGCGGTGAGGTTGGGCGTTCGGATGGGCGACGACGCCGTCACTGCCTCTTGAAGCGCCCGACGAGCCTCCGCGACGGCGCGGTAGAGCTCGCCGAGGCGCCGCCGTGCCTCGAGAAGTCCGGGGTCGGCCGGCCCGAGAGCGACGGGCGAGGTGCCCTCGACCGCGGTCCTTGCGGCTCGTGCGTGGTCGCCGGGGTCGAGGTCGGGGAAGTCGTGCGAGACCCAGCTTCCGAGCCGCTCGCCGATCAGGTTCCGTACCCGGTCGAGGTCGGCTCCGGCCCGGACCGCCTCCTGGACGTGGACCGACGGGTCCCAAGCCTCCGTGAGCGAGCGGTCGGCGTCCGCGAGGAGGGCGGCAGAGAGGAGCGATCGGTCCGGCTCCTGCCCATGGCCCGGGATTCGGCTCAGGGCGGTCGGGTCGAAGATGAGCCCGTGTCCGGCGAGTCGACGGTCACGGGTGTGCCACGTGGAGGGGTCGGCCCCGCGGAGGAGCTCCTCTTCCTCGGGAGTGAGCGACCCCGCGCGCCGTTGGTGCGCACGCTCCGCGAGGAGTGCGGGGTCGGAGGGGGCCAGGACCGAGCGGGCGATCGATTCCCCCTCGATGAGGAACGTCCCATACCAGGTGGTGACCACGCTCTTCACGACGGGGCCGAAGCCGACCGGGATAAATAGGCCGGCGCGGGTCGCCGCCGCCGATGTCGACGCCCCCTCCCCCTGAGCTCGTCCACAGCGAACGCCGAGGAGGGACCGTCGTCCTGACGCTCGACTCCCCCCCCGTGAACGTGCTTTCTCGCCCGGTCATCGAGGCGCTCTCGAGCCGTCTCTCCGAAGCGGAAGCCGACCCGGAAGCCCGGGTGGTCGTGATCCGAAGCGCGTTCGAGAAGGCGTTCGCGGCCGGGGCCGACATCCGGGAAATGGCCGGGCTCGATGCCGACCGAGCCCGGGTGCATGGGGGACGCGGCCAGGCGCTCACCCGTCGGATCGAGCGGCTGCCGCTGCCGGTGATTGCTGCGGTACGCGGGGTGGCGCTTGGCGGCGGGTGCGAGCTCTGCCTCGCGTGCGATTTCATCATCGCGAGCGAGGACGCTCAGTTCGGCCAGCCGGAGATCAATCTCGGCGTGATGCCGGGATGGGGAGGCACCCGTCGCCTCCCGCGCCGGATCGGAGCCTCTCGCGCCCGGCGGTGGATCATGACCGGTCGCTCGGTCCCCGCTTCGGAAGCGTTCGCGCAGGGACTGGTCGACCGTCTGGTCCCGCCGGCGGAGGTCGTTCCTGCGGCGCTGGCTCTCGCCGACGAGCTCGCTACGAAGCCCCCTATCGCCCTGGCGGCGGCGAAGTACGCCGTCCTCGGCGCGATCGATCCCGCGATCGACCTGGGCCTCGCCTACGAGCTCGACTTGTGGGCCCGTCTTTTCGGCACGGAAGGGCAGCGCGAGGGGATGCGCGCGTTCCTCGAGAAGCGGCCGCCGCCCCCTCCGACCCCTCGAAAGGACTGGGAGACCGTGTCCGTCGGTCTTCCGTGGGAGACGGACGTAACCCGTCGGTCGAAGGGAAAGCGGAATAAGGCCGAGACGAAGACCCGGGATTGACGCCGCGGTGGCTCAGCTGGCAGAGCGGCTCCTTGGTAAGGAGCAGGCCGAGGGTTCAAATCCCTCCCGCGGCTG
>DASPQG010000029.1:0-7450 GCA_035625085.1 Thermoplasmata archaeon | reverse complement strand
ACCCGGTCTTCCCCTACACATGGGCGAGCGCGCTGGGTCTCTTCGCATACGGCATCTGGCTCTTCCACTGGCGGTATCGCGTCGATTCGGTTCGTGCTATCGTCTACTCGCTGGGACTCTGCTTCGCCGCGACGTCCCTTTTCGAGATTGTGTGGCAGAATGTCGGAGCGGGTCAGGAAGTCGGCAATCAGTTCTTGGAAGGACAGGTCATAAATCTCAGCTCGATTGCGTTCGGTCTTTCGAGTCTACGGTTCTGGCGTATCAACGTCCCCGTGTTGGCGGCGTCCAATCTGTACTGGATGGGTTGGCTGTTCTGGCTCGCCGACGGTTATCCGCAGACTTACAGCCTCAACCCCAATCTCGCGGCACAAGCCTATGCCTTCAACGCCGCTCTGAAGATCACATCGTATGTGCTGTTCGCTCTCGTCGTCAGCTTCGCGACTCGACTGCGACCTTCGCGATGATTGCGGTTTCGTCACTGGCCGCGCGGGTCAGCGCACCGCAAGATCCCACCACAGCCACCGCCCGCGAACATCGAGCACATCTTGCGGAGCGCGAGCAGCGCGGCGAGGTGGCCATGCAGGAAAGCCTTTCACGCCGAGGGACGTGAACCTCGCGCGGGTGCCGCCATAGCTCAGTTGGTAGAGCGGCTGATTTGTAATCAGCAGGTCGGGAGTTCGATCCTCTCTGGCGGCTTCGGTCCTGAGCCGCCCAGGTTGCCCGCCGGCCGAGTCACCTTCTCCCGGGGGTCACGGGGGGGCCGGGGAATTCGCAGCCGCAGATACCTTGATAATCCGCTATACGCATAGATACGTCAAATGACCCTGCCCCGCCGTTGGCGTCGCGCTTCGCGGCGCGGTATTAGCGAGATCATCGCGGCGGTGTTCCTGATCGCCCTAACGATCGTGGCCGGGACGATCCTGTGGACGTTCAAGGTCTACACCCCCCCGAATCCACCGACGATGACCGTCCTGATCCGGTCCGGCGGCTCGAACCCGGTCTGGGGGGACCCGACCGACTGCCAGCCTCAGGGGTACAACACCACCCGCTACCCGATGTGGGGCAACGCCTTGCGCACCTGGTACAACCTCTGGAACGACCAGTGCGAAGACCATGTCACGGGGAATTTCTCGACGCTCAACTCGACCGAGTTCATCATCGACACCCACACGCCCTCCATCATCCCGCTCACGCAGATTCAGTTCGTGTTCGTCTGCAATAACGCGACGGGGCTCGGTGGGAGGACCATTCTTGTGAACGGGTCGCTTTCGTCTATGACGTGGTTCCCCGGAGTGTCGGACCAGCCGGCAGCCGGAGCTCCGTACCTCGGTTACTGCGGCAACTTCAACGCGGCGAGCCTCACGGCCGCGAACGGAATCTACTACAATCGCCTGGGACTGTTCATGCCGATCACCCAGGGGGTGAACTACGTCGAGAACGGGGACACCTTCATCCTCTACATCCACAACGGGGGCTACCCGCTCGACTTCGAGTGCCCGGTCAACACGCTCGAAGGAAACTACTACTTCAGCGGCGAGAACTCGACGAACGGCTGCCAGCACCACTTCTCGAACGGCACGGCCATGCCGATCCCCCAGCTCGACTACGATGACTACCACGGAGCGCCGCCCTGGTGCTTCCTGACCCTCACGGCCTGCACAATCTACCTCATCTACACCGGATACCCCTACACGGTTCTCGCGACGATCCCCGTCTACTCCCTCGCGCCCCCGAAGGCCTAAGCCGAGGCGCGGATTCGGGGGAACGACCCGAAGGAAGAGCGGGCCGCTGGGTCAGGTCGGGCGAAGGGGGTATCCAATGAAGCGTCGCGGACTCCGAAAAGCGCTGACGATTCTTGTGATTGCGGCGGCGGTGATCGTCGTCGTTCTACTGATTCTTATCGGGGTCGGGGTCCTGGTGCTCCCCTCCAACAGCCCCGCATCGGTCACCGTCGACGCGGTGCACCTCGTGATTCACCAGGGGAACACCTCGGGGGGCCAGCCGTGGCTCGGCCCCGACTCGATCTACTACGACTCCACGAACAGCAACTACCCGCAGCAGATCGCGCCGGGGGGCTCGTGGACCGTGGACTGGTCGTTCATCAACTTCGACAACCACTACCATAACATCACCGGAGTTATCCCGAAGGCCCCGTTCACGCTCGGTAGCACGATGCCCACGATCCCGGTTCAGCTTCCGCCGAATGCGGAGAGCCTCGGTCTCGCGATCACCGTCGTCGTGCCGAACACGCCGGGAACGACCTACCCACTCGTCACCGTCGTGGTCGAGGTCGACTCCACGCCGTAGCCGCGCCAGTACGAACGCGTTATTCCCGAGGCTCAAGAGTAGATTCAGGCGGGGGGCCGGATGGACCCCGACCAACGGTCACCGGCCTTCAGGTGACCCCCCGGCAAGAGCCCCTCCACGACGTCTTTCACGCGGCCCTCTGGGTCGAGGAAGAACGTCACACGCTTCGTGACCCCGAGGAACCCCATGACACCGTACTTCCGGGCGATCTCCCCCGAAGGGTCCCCGACCATCGGGAACTGCGAGCCGCACTTTTCGGCGAACGCCGTCTGGGTGTCCGGAGTGTCGACACTCACTCCGATCACCTCGATCCCTGCCTGCTGGAACCGGGGGTACCGTTCGGCGAATCCCCGGGTCTCGAGCGTGCAGCCGGTGGTGTTTGCCTTGGGAAAGAAGAACAGGATCACGGGCCGCCCACGGTACGAAGAGAGGGTCCGTGGGGACCCTTCGGCGGATGGGATCGTGAAGTCCGGGGCGATCTCACCCACTCCAAGCATGTGGTTCCCAACACGAACGGCTATTTGACGAACCCGAGCTTCGAGAGCTCCTCCGGAGAGATCGGTGGTCGACCACCGAACCCAAGAATCTCCTCGATCCGCTCCGGAGTCGGTAGCGGGACCACCACCGAGACCACCCAGGGCCAGTGGAGCACGAACTGCACGGCCGCTTGGGCGAGCGTCCGTTTCCGGCGTTCGGTGAGGAACCCGAGACGGAGCACCGGGTCGAACTCCTCGTGGAGCCGGCGGAGATCGACGGGTCCCGTCTCGGGGCCAGAGAGGCCAGCACTCGCAGCGAATCGGCTGCCGTCGAGCCGACCCGACCCAAATGGATCTCGGGCCAGCAGACGGGCGGCCCGAGACTTGTCACTTCCCTCGAAGACAGTTACCAGGTCGGGCTCGAGAAGGGAGAGCGCCCCGCTGTAGAGGGCAGGCGCGTTCGCTACCTTCGGGAGCTCCGTTATCTGGGACGAGAGCCGGACGGCCGACAGTAGCCCGTTCGGAACTTCCCCCTTGGTCACCGCGGCGTCTCCCGCACCGGCGTCTGCGGTCGGAGGCTCGTTTTCCGGTTCCCACTCGAGCACCGAAATCGGCACCGGGTGAAGCCGCCGTCGGCTCTGTTCGAGGGAGGCGGCGAGGGCGCCCTCCCGATCGGATGAAGCGGGGGGCGAGTCGTCCTGCGCCCGTTCCCGTGAGAGCGACTCGACGGACCGACCCACGATCGCGGAAACCGTCGGGTCGGGCTCCGGGAAGGCCCGGGCAATCAGTCGCTCGGCGCGTTGCGGGAACCGAGCGCCGGCGACATCGAACGTTGTCACCCCCAGCTCCCGGGACCGGCGAAGGAGGGCAATCGTGCGGTCGTCCGCGGCCGGGGGTACCACGAGAGGAGGGTCGACGCCGATCGTGACCGAGGAGATCTCCCGCGCTACTCCGGGAAGCGACCGCCGCTCCATGGGGTGCCCCGCTCCGCTCGCCATCCTGCCCCGACTATCGGGCGCCCCAGAGGGACCGTCGTACTCAACCGTTCCGCCACCCCCCCGGCATGGCTTATCTCCGGCAACCGGTACCCCGGCGATGCCCGTACATCCGCGGCCGCCGCTTCCCCTTGCAGAGCGGTTGCGGCCCTCCCGACTCGACGATGTCGTGGGAAACCCCAGGGCACGCTACGAGCTCCGAGCGTGGGGGCAGGAGTGGCAACGCGGTCAGACCCCCGGCCGTCGCGCGGCGATTCTTTCGGGGCCTCCCGGCGTCGGAAAGACCACGGCAGCACTCGCGCTGGCGGCCGAATTCGGCTGGAACGTAGTCGAGATGAACGCCTCCGACGCGCGGAACGAGGCCGCCGTGGAACAGGTCGCCGGGCGCGCCTCGGTCAGTCACACGCTGGGCGAGAGCATGGCGAAGGGTCCACGGCACGCCTTGATCCTCCTTGATGAGGCGGACTGCCTCACCGGCCGGTTGACCGAGTCGGCGCGGGCTCGTCCCGCGCCGCCGTCTCTCGTGGATTTCTTGCGAGGTCGGTACGGCACCGTGGAGGCGGTCAACACGGCGTGGGGACTCCAGCCGAAATCGAAACCGAAGCCGTTCGAGAGCTGGGATTCCGTCCCTCGCTCTCCCGGAAACGCGGCGTGGGCCCGCCTGCCCGCCGCGCGCCGGGACCTCGACGATTGGCGTTCGACCGGCCAGTCCGCGGATCTCTCCGACCGGGGGGGTCTGGGAGCAATGGCCCGCCTCGTCCGGTCGACGCACCAGCCGATCGTGCTCACGGTGAACGATGACCAGACGCTCATGCGCTATTCGCCGGTGTTCCGCACGGGTGCGCTGCGGATTCGCTTCTACCCAGTCCGGGACGCCGAGCTCGCCCCCTTCGTCCAACGAACCGCTCATAGCGAGCGAATCCAGCTTGTTCCGGGGGTCCTCGAGTCCATCGTGAAGCGAGCGCACGGTGACGTCCGGGCCGCCCTCAACGACCTCGACGCCATCGCCCCGCTTACGGCCGGACCTTGGCAGCTCTCCGTGCTCGGGTTCCGCGATCTCCAGGCCGACTTCGTGGCGCTCACCGAGGACGCTCTCGGGAACCCTCGATACTTCCGGAACGTGGAAGTGCAGGACCGGCTCGACGCTACGCCCGATGACCTGCTCCCGTGGATCGAGGAGAACCTCCCCCACTTCGCGCCGGACCCGGCGCACCGGGACCGAGCCTATCGCGTGCTGGCCGTCGCGGAACAGTTCCTCGCGAGGGCCCGACGGGCGCGCGTGTACGGTCTCTGGAGCTACGCGTCCGAGCTCATGACCGGTGGCGTGTCTCTCGCCCTCCACGACCGACCCGGTGGGGGCGGGGGCGTCTCTTTCCCACAGTTCCTGAGCGAGATGGGCCGTTCCCGCGGTCTGCGGGCCACCCGTGACGCACTCGCGAACAAGGCCGGGCACCGGTTCCATCTTTCCCGGGCCAAGAGCCGAGAGGTTGTCCTGCCGTTCCTCGAGCGTCTGTTCGCCGGTGCCACGGGGAGGGGCGGCTCTCCCGAGCTCCGAAAGGTAGCGGGGGAGATCGCACGGGAGCTCGAGCTCTCGCCCGAGGAAGTCGCCTTCCTGTTGGGCACCACGCCCGACTCCCGGACGGTGACCGACCTACTGGCCAAGGGTGCTCCCGCGCCGACCGGAGCGCCCCATCGGGGCGATCGGGAAGGGGCCGACGGAGAAGTCACCAAGCGGCCGGGAGACTCCACCAAGACGGGACAACGTCAGCTCTTCGAGTTCTAGGACCGCGGAGGGGTGCTCCGCGCCCCGCTCCGACTAGCCGAGTTTCGCCCGTACGGTGATCGCCACGTTCCCTTTGAGGGCGCCCGAAATCGGACACCCCTGACCGGCTGCCTGCGCCGCCTGGTCGAACTCCGCGGCGCTGACTCCCGGCACCTTGCCCGACACCTCGATCTCCATCGTGGTGACCTTCCATCCGTCACCGACCTTGTCGAACGTCGCGGTCGCGGAAACGTTCAGGCGCTCGGGAGGCTTCTGCATCCGGCCGAGCCCGGCCGAGAGCGCCATGCAGAAGCATGACGCCTGAGCGGCGGCGAGCAGCTCCTCGGGGCTCGTCTTGCCGCCCGGAGCTTCCGTGCGCGCCGCCCAGGAAACGGGCATCTCGGCGAGCGCCCCGCTCGTCCCTTTGACGGTTCCGTGACCGTGGAGAAGGTCGTGTTCCCAGACTGCCGTGGCCGTCCGCTTCGCTGCCATCGGCCGGCCAAAAACCCCCCCGATTTAACCTCGCGCATTCGCCTTTACCGGTTTCGCGCAAGGCTTTCCGCTCCGACGCCTTCCATGGTTCGTGGCCGTCGCGCTCCCCGACCTACCGAGGTTCCTCGTCCTCGACCCGCTCTCGACGGTGCGGGTCGAGATGCTGCTCGAGTCGCCCGCGTGCGAGATCGACGTCGAGCTCGACAACCCTCGGCCCGGGCGGTCGTTCGTCCTCCTGATCGGGCACAAGGGCGGCCCGTACGTCCAACGGGTCCGGCTCGCCGGGAAGGCTCGGATTTACTTCGACCCCCAGTCGCCGGGCGAGTACGTGCTCCTGATGGCGAATCCGCAGAACGAGCCAATCGTTCTTCGCCTTCGGGCCCGCGGCGTCGGTCCGGCGGCCACGGTCTCCCCGACTCTCCGCAAGGCGCCGAGCGCGCGGCGACGCTCGGCGGCTTCGCCGTCAAAGGCCCGCCGCAAGGTACCGAATCACGATCCTCCGGCCCGTCGCCCACGTTCGAAGTGAGTTCTAAGCCCGAGGGCGGCGGGAGCGGGCATCGCGGGGAGAGTTGAAGGCCCCCGGTGTCTGCCCGGGGAGAGGAGCACGACGGTGGCGCTCGTCCTGGTCTACGTCGCGGTGTTCGTCACCGTCTTCGCGCTGGTCGACCCACTCGGGGCGCTCCCGTTCTTCGTCGCACTCACCGACGGGTTCTCGGACGCGGATCGGGCGATCGTCATCCGACGGGCCGTGCTCGTGCTCGGTTCCACCCTCACGGTGTTCGCGTTCCTCGGGACCTTCCTGTTCGCCGCGTTCGGGCTCACTCTCGCCGCCTTCGAGATCGCGGGCGGGGTGCTGCTGTTCATCGTCGCGTACGACATGCTGCACGGCGAGGTGACCCGCACCAAGCTGTCGACCGAGGACCGCGCCGAGGCGGCCGCCCGACGCGATGAGATCTCCGTGGTGCCCCTCGGGATCCCGTTGCTCGCGGGTCCGGGAGCGATCTCGACCGTGATGATCTACGAGGGGAGCGCCGGGAACGACTCGTTCATGGTGGTCTCCGTTTTCCTCGCGATCGTCGTCACGACGATACTCACCTTCTTCATCCTCAAGTTCGGCCAGCGACTCATGCGCTACCTCGGCCGCACGGGCATCATGGCGATGACCCGAGTCCTCGGGTTGTTGCTGGCGGCGGTGGGCGTCCAGTTCGTGATCAACGGGATCTTCGGGGCTTTCGGGCACCCGTAGCGGGTCGGGTCCGGCGCGCTCGGGGCGGACGGGCACCGGTTCCCGGGGCCGGCGTTCCGCGTCGAAGCCTACCGACCACCGCACTGGATGGGCTCCGCGGGTTCCGGTCCTCCGCCCACGCCCTCTCCCCGGCACGAATCTCGGTCGGCAGGTCGTTCTCCGCGGGGGGGAA
>DASPQG010000028.1:0-17963 GCA_035625085.1 Thermoplasmata archaeon | reverse complement strand
TCCCGCACGGTGCGCGTACCGAAGGCCGGTCTCGAGGGGACGATCACGCTCCCATCGGGCGAGTTACCGTTAAGAGGGGACGTCCTTCGCGTGCGCCCCGAAGACCGCACGAAGCGCTTGCTTGCCGGCGGCTCTCGGAGGCTCGCATGACCCCCACCGGTACCGCGTCCGCTCGCCGGGCCCGGGACATTGGCCTCGATGTCCGCGCACCGAAGGCCCGGTGCGACGACCGACACTGTCCGTTCCACGGCCGTCTGCCGGTCCGCGGGCAGGTCCTCGAGGGGACGGTCGTCTCGGTGGCGATGCAGCGCACCGCGGTGGTCGAGCGGACGCTCCTCCACTATGTCGCGAAGTTCGAGCGGTACGAGAAGCGGCGACGGCGCTACCTCGCCCACGCACCCCCCTGTCTCAACGTGCCGGTCGGGCACCGGGTCCGGATCGCCGAGACCCGTCCGCTCTCGAAGCTCGTCTCGTTCTGCATCGTCGAGGACCTTGGCGAGGCGGCCCACCGCGTCAGCGGTGAGGAGGCCGTTTCCCGGGGGGAAGCGGCCGAGCCGAAGCCGGAGGCGGCATGAAGGGACTCGCGGGCCGACGGGGACGCGGTCTCCCGAAGGGTGCTCGCCTCGAGTGCGTCGACAACACCGGCGCGAAGGTCGTCGAGATCATCGCGGTCCGAAACTGGCACGGCACCCACCGGCGGTACCCCCGGGCCGGGGTCGCCGACCTCGTGATCGTCTCCGTGAAGAAGGGGACCCCTGAGATGCGCCGGCAGGTCCTGCATGCCGTGATCGTCCGGGCCCGCTCCCCCCTGCGGCGCCCCGATGGTACGCGCGTCCAGTTCGAGGACAACGCCGCGGTGATCACCACGGAGACCGGCGAGATCAAGGGCTCTCAGATCAAGGGGCCCGTGGCGAAGGAGGCCGCCGAGCGTTGGCCGCGGATCGCGGCCGCGTCGTCGATCATCCTGTAGGAGGCGAACGAGCGATGTCCGGTTCCCCGCACTCTCCGCGGCGCCAGCGCAAGGCGCTCTACACCGCCGACACGTTCGAGCGGAGGATCCGCATGACGGTCCCGCTCTCCCGCGAGCTCCGCGCCCGCTTCCACCGACGCTCGGTGCCGGTGCACAAAGGGGACACGGTCCGCGTCCTCTCGGGAAGCTTCGAGGGCCGCGAGGAGCGGGTCGCGCGCGTCGACCGCCGCAGCTACACCGTCACGCTCGACAACGTCACGCTCAAGACCGCCGACGAGAAGATGAAACCGCTCTCGCTCGGTGTGGCTCACCTCGTGATCACCCGGCTCAACCTCTCCGACCCCTGGCGCCGCCGCTCGATCCGCGTGCGCGAGGAGGACGTCACGGCGGAGGAACGCGGGGAAGCCCCGTCCGAGGAAGAGGAGGCCGTCCCCGAGGCGGCGACCCCTACCCCCGAGGCGCCGGCCGCGAGCTCGCCGGAACCTGAGGCGAGCCCGGGAGCGGACGAAGCCGCGGCGGCCGATGAGGCGGAGGACGAGGAGCGCCCCACACCACCGTCCCGTCCGACGAAAGCGAAGTCCGCCGAGGAGGACGACGAGGACGCATGACGTTCCGGCTGAAGCGCCGCGCGGCTCCGCGGAGCTGGACCATCCCGCGCAAGGGGTCGAAGTGGCTCAAGCGGCCGGCCCCGGGTCCGCACGCCCAGGAGCAATCGATCCCGCTTTTGCTCGTGCTGCGCGACCTACGGCACATCGTGACGAGCGCACGCGAGGCGCGGGTGCTCCTCCGCTCGGGCGCGGTCAAGGTCGACGGGAAGGTCGCTCACGATCTCTCGCGAGGCCTCGGCCTCATGGATACCCTGTCGCTCGCAGCGCCGCTCGATGCGCACTTCCGCATCGTCCGCAACCACCGCGGGAAGCTCGCCCTGATCGCGATCCCACCGGCAGAGGCCACGGTCAAGATCGGCCGCGTCCGGTTCAAGCACACCGTCCCGGGCGGCAAGGTCGAGGTCACGCTCCACGACGGCCGAAACCTCGTGGTGTCGGCGTCGACGCCCTACCGCGTCGGTGACTCGGTCAAGATCGCGCTTCCGGACCAGAAGGTGGTCGAGCACCTGCCGCTCGCGCCCGGCTCGCTCGCGTACGTGGCGGGGGGCTCGCATGTCGGTGAGCTGGCCCGCGTGGAGCGGGTGGAGGTCCGAAACTCCTCGGCGCCGAACCTCGTCCACTTCAAGGAGGGGTTCGCGACGATCAAGGAGTACGTCTTCGTCGTCGGTCAGAACGCTCCGGAAGTCACCCTCGGGGAGGGTGTGGACCGATGAGCGCCCCGTCGTCCGCCGTCGGCCCGCCGGCGCCCGCGCTGGCCGGCTCGAACCCGCACCGCGCGGTCCGGGTCATCAAGGTCGTGGTCAACGCCGGCGTCGGCGAATCGGGGGAGCCCCGGACGAAGGCCGAGAAGGTCCTCCAGATGGTGACCCACCAGAAGCCGGTCGCGACCCGCTCCCACTCGACGAACCGTGACTTCGGGATCCGCAAGGGTCAGGAGATCGGGGCGAAGGTGACCCTGCGGGGCGACGTGGCGCTCGACTTCCTGAAGCGTGCCTTCGAGGCTCGCGACAATCAGTTCGACGTGGCGTCGATCGACCGGAACGGGAACTTCTCCTTCGGGATCGCCGACTACACCGATTTCTCCGGGCTGAAGTACGACCCGGCGATCGGAATCCACGGGATGGACATCGCGGTCGAGATGGGCCGCGCGGGCCACCGGATCCGGGACCGGCGGCTGCAGGCCCGGCCGCTCCCGAAGGCGCTTCGCTCGACGCGGGAGGAGACCCGCGGCTTCCTCGTTTCCGCCCTGGGGGTGACGATCCTTGAGTAAGCCGAAGAAGCACTTCGGACGGAAGGACGGCTGCCTGCGCTGCGACCGCAAGCGCGGAATCGTCCGGCGCTACGGTCTGCACCTCTGCCGCCAGTGTTTCCGCGAGGTCGCGATGGACCTGGGGTTCCGCAAGTACCAGTGAGGGGGGGACGACGATGCAAATGGACCTGCTGAACGACGCGCTCGTGGCCCTCCGGCATGCCGACCAGGAGGGACGGCCCCACGTCGAGATCGCCCCGACGTCGAAGCTGATCGCCGAGGTGCTGCGGATCTTCCGGGAGCACCACTACATCGAGGAGTTCACGTTCGTCGCGACCGGCCGGGGCGGGAAGTACGACGTCGCTCTCTCCCGGCGGATCAACGACTGCGGCGTGATCAAGCCTCGGCTCGCGGTCTCGTTCGATGGCCTCGAGCGGTTCGAGTCGCGGTTCCTCCCGGCGCAGGACTTCGGGATCCTCGTCCTCTCCACGAACCGGGGCGTCCTCTCTCACCAGAAGGCCCGGGAGCTCAAGATCGGAGGTCGGCTGCTCGCCTATGTCTACTGAGCACGAACGCAGCAGCGAGACGATCGACGTCCCGAAGGGCGTCTCGTTCGCCCTGCACGGACGACGGCTGCTCGCGAAGGGACCGCTCGGGGCGGTCGAGCGGCCGTTCCCCGCGGACGCCCTCGCGCTCTCCTCCGAGGCGGGTCACGTGACGCTCACGCTGCGCCTCCCTTCGCACCGCAAGCGTTCCCAGGCCCTCCTCAACACCTGGGCCGCGCACCTCCGCAACCTCTCCGGGTCGCTCACCGTGGGCGTCGAGGCCCGGCTCAAGATCGTCGCCGCTCACTTCCCGATGAAGGTCCAGGTGAAGGAGAGCCATCTCCTCATCGAGAACTTCTTGGGCGAGAAGTATCCCCGCTCCTCCGACCTCGTCCCCGGGACGAGCGCCCGGGTCGACGGCGAGTTCGTGATCCTGTCGGGGTACGACATGGAGCAGGTGGGCCAGAGCGCCGCGAACATCGAGCGCGCCAGCCGCATCCGCGACTACGACCCCCGGGTCTTCCAGGACGGCATCTACCTCGTCGAACGCGCGCACCTCAAGGAGGCCGCCTGATGGCCGAGGAGACGACGCCCGAGTCGAAGACGGCGGCGGCGACCGAGCCGACCGAGGCGTCCCCCGCAAAGGCGGCGACGAAGCCGACCTCCCGTCGGCGCACGAAGGCCGCTCCGAAGGAGGAGGCGCCGCCCGCCAAGGCGGAGGCCCCCGAGAAGAAGAAGAAGGAGGAGGAAGGCCCGCGGATCCCCCGAAGGGCCGAGCTCCCGAGCGAGTATCGGACGCTCCTTCGGGCGCGGGACAACCTCGATCGGCGCCGCCCGCTCTTCGGCCGCCAGGCGCGCTATCGCTACTACCGGATCGGCCGCGACATGGCCTGGCGCCGGCCGCGGGGACTCCAGTCGAAGCAGCGCCGACACTACGGCTACCGCCCCCGGATTGTCCGGGTCGGTTATCGCTCTCCCGCGGAGGTCCGCGGACTGGTTCCGAGCGGCTTCCGCCCGATCCTCGTGCGCACCGACCGGGACCTCGAGCGGATCGACGCCAAGCTCGAGGCCGCGGTGATTGCGCGGACCGTCGGGACCCGTCGTCGGCTCGTCCTCGAAGAGTCGGCCCGCAAGCTCGGCATCCGGGTACTGAATCCGATCGTGAAGGCGGACGAGGAGGTGTGAGGACCGATGCCGGATCTCTCGAACCAGCGTCGCCTCGCGGCGTCGCTCCTCAAGTGCGGCGAGGGCCGGGTCTGGATCGATCCGGCGAGCCAAGACGAGCTCGCCGACGCGGTCACCCGCTCGGATGTGCGCAGCGCGATCAAGGCGGGCGTCATCCGGCGGGCCCCGGTCGCCGGGACTTCCCGGGTCCGGGCGCGCCGCCATGCCCTCGAGGTCCAGAAGGGTCGCCACTCTGGCCCGGGGTCGCGTCGCGGTACCCCCTCCGCCCGTCTGCCTCGGAAGGACCGCTGGATGCGGCGGATCCGCGCCCAGCGGGAGCTCCTCCAGGAGCTGCGGGATTCGAAGAAGATCACCCCGTCGGTCTACCGGGAATTCTACCGGCGGGCGAAGGGCGGAATGTTCCGAAGCCGCGCGCACCTTATCGTCAACCTGAGGCTCGCGGGCCACCTTCCGCAGGGGGCCTCATGAGCACCAGTCCGCGCTACCGCGTCCACTTCCGCCGTCGGCGGGAGGGGAAGACCGACTACCGGGTTCGGCTGCGTCTCCTGCGCTCCGGGGAGCCCCGCGCGGTCGTCCGCTTCTCGAGCCGAAGGGTGCGCGTCGCGATCGTCCGGTACGACCCCACGGGAGACCGGGTCGTGGCCGCCGCCGAGAGCGCCGAGCTCGGGCGGCTCGGGTTCCCCGCAAAGAGTCTCTCCTCGACCCCCGCCACGTACCTTACCGCATACCTCGCCGGTCTTCGGTCGAAGTCCGCCGGCGCCGGGTCTGCCGTGCTCGACGCGGGGATCCGCCATCCGACCGAGGGGGGCCGCCTCGCGGCGGCCCTCAAGGGCCTCCTCGACGCCGGGCTCGAGGTGCCGCACGGCGGGGGCGGATTCCCGAGCGCCGACCGGCTGAACGGCGCGCATCTTCCGAAGCCGCTTCCCCAGCCGCTCGAGGCGTACAAGATGAAGCTCCCCGAACTCGTTCCGCGAACGGAGGCGGCGGCATGAGCGCCACGATGGTCGGCCCGACGCGCGGAGGTTCCTCGCCCGGCGCGCCCGCCGCGCCGCCGCCGTGGGTCCCGAAGACCGAGCTCGGACGTCGGGTCGCCTCCGACGAGATCTCCACGATGAGCGCGGCGCTCGCCACCGGCCTTCCGCTCCGGGAGCCGCAGATCGTCGACAAGCTCCTTCCCGGGCTCCACGACGAGGTCCTCGACGTGAACATGGTCCAGCGGATGACCGATTCGGGCCGCCGGTTCAAGTTCGCGGTGACGGTCGTCGTCGGGAACGGCGACGGTTTCGTCGGGCTCGGACGGGCGAAGGGCCGCGAGGTCGGGCCGACGATCCGGCGCGCGATCGATCGGGCGAAGCTCGGGATCGTCGAGGTCGTGCGTGGCTGCGGCAGCTGGGAATGCGGCTGCGGACGGGCCCATACCCTTCCGTTCCAGATCCAGGGCCGGGCCGGCTCCGTCGTCGTGACGTTCAAGCCGGCGCCGCGCGGTGTCGGGCTCGCGGTCGGCGACGTGGCGAAGCCGATCCTCCGGTTCGCCGGGATCACGGACGCCTGGGGCTTCACCGACGGTCACACGAAGACGACCGTGAACTACGCGCAGTCGGCGTTCAGCGCCCTCGTCGCGCTCTCGCAGCTCAAGGTGCCGCCCGAGGACGCCTCCCGGCTCAAGATCGTCCGCGGTCCGGTCGGCACCTCGATCCTGCCGCCGAAGGACGAGACCGCACCGCGCCCGATGCGCGGAGGACGGGGCCGCGGCGGCCGCCGTCCCCCGGGACGCGGAGGTCCTCCGGGACGCGGGGGACCGGGGTCGCCTCGGAACGGCGCACGGACCGCGGCGCCGAGGGGGCCGTAGCGCGATGGCGTGGATGATCGTGCGCGTCCGCGGTTCGCTCCACGCCCGCCACGACGTGGTGGAAACCCTGCGGTACCTCCATCTCACCCGGCCGAACCACGCGACGGTGGTCCCCGAGGTGCCCTCGGTGCGCGGGATGCTCACGAAGGTGCAGGGCTACGTCACGTGGGGCGAGGCCGAGCCCGAGACCGTCTCGCTCCTCTTGAAGGAGCGCGGGGAGACGGCCGCGGGATCCCGCCTGACCGCCGAGACGGTCGCCGACATCGCCCCGGGGCAGGACCTTTCCGGCCTCACGCGTTCGGTGGCGGAGAAGGGCCTCACCCACGTCCGCGGGATCAAGCCGCTCTTCCGGCTGAAGGCGCCGAAGGGAGGCTGGCGATCGACGAAGAAGCCGTTCACCCTCGGCGGTGCGCTCGGCTACCGCGGCCGCTCGATCAACGAGCTCGTCCGTCGGATGCTGTAGGTACGGAAGGAGGAGAATCGCGGGATGCCGAGTCGAACGCGGAAGTTCCGGGGTCTACGGACCCATGGCCGGGGGATCAAGGCGGGCCGCGGCGCCGGTAAACAGGGCGGCCGGGGGAACGCCGGGCTTCACAAGTACAAGTTCAAGTCGATGCTGATCTATGCCCCCGACCATTTCGGTCGGCACGGCTTCAAACGCCCGCCCGAGATCGTCGCGCAGCCGACCAGCCTCAACGTCGGGGAGCTCGAGTCGTTCGTTCCGGCCCTCGAGGCCGCCTCGGCGCTCTCCCGGGAGGGGGAGACGTTCGTCGCCGACCTTGCGAAGGCGGGGGTCGACCGTCTGCTGGGCGGCGGTGCGCCGGTGCGGAAATGGAAGGTGTTCGTCCGGCACGCCTCCGAGCACGCCCGCGAGAAGGTGACGGTGCTCGAGAGTCCGCCGGGCGAGGCGACGCTCGCGCCCTCCGATTCCGTCCCGTAGACTATATAACTCGACCACCGGCTGCTGCTCAGCTTCATGGCGGAAGAGGAGATCCCCCGGGACCGCCGGTGGGCCGTCCCGCTGTTCCTGCTCGCCGCGGGCATCCTCGCCGTCTTCTGGGTCTGGGGCCAGCCGACGATCCTCGCGTTCGGACTGATCGCGGCCGCGCTCGCCGCCGTCTTCACGCTGTTCTACCTCGGCCTCTCCTACGACGGCTCGCGCTCGAAGCTGTACGGATTGAAACCGGTCACGACCCGCATGCCCGCGGTCGCCCAGCCGAAAGGCCACGTCCACTTCCGGACGAAGCTGTTCTGGACGATCGGCGTCCTGCTGATGTACTTCCTGCTGACGAACATCTACCTCTTCGGCGTCAACCGGGCGACGATCATCGACCTGTTCGCGAGCTACCGCGCCATCCTCGCCGGGGCGCAAGGGACGCTGATGCACCTCGGGATCGGCCCGATCGTCACCGGGTCGATCATCATGCAACTGTTCACCGGCGCGAAGATCATCAACCTCGACCTCACCGACGACGAGGACAAGGGGGTCTACCAGGGCACGCAGAAAGTGATGGTCATCGCCATGATCTTCATCGAGGCGATCCCCCAGGTCTTCGGCTACCTCTCGCCGGACGGCTCCCTCGTCTCCGCGCTCGGCGGGATCTCGCCGGGGAACGGCCTCCTGCTCGCGAACGCGGTGATCATCGCGCAGCTCGTCTTCGGTAGCTACCTCGTCTTCCTGATGGACGAGGTCGTCTCGAAGTGGGGGATCGGGAGCGGCATCTCGCTGTTCATCGCCGCGGGCGTTTCCCAGCAGATCATCCAGGGAACGCTCAACTGGGTGCCGGGGAACCCGTCGCTGCCCCTCTCGCCCACCAACCCCCCGAGCGGAACGATCCCGAAGACGCTCTGGTTCTTCTCCCACTACACCGCCTCCCAGATGGCGAGCGGCGGATGGGAGGAGGTGCTGCTCCGTCAGCCGAACCCGATCGTCGCGCTCGTCGGGACCGCGGCGATCTTCTTCCTCGTGGCGTGGACCGAGTCGACACGCATTGAGCTCCCGCTCTCGCACGCCGAGGCGCGGGGGGCGCGCGGCCGCTATCCGCTGCGGCTGATCTACGCTTCGAACATCCCGGTCATCCTGATGTCGGCGTTGCTCGCCAACGTCTCGATGGTCACGATCTTGCTCTGGACGAACCCGTCGCTCGTCCACTTCCCGTTGATCGGGCACCAGTGGTGGGTCGGCGGATACCCCACCGCCACTCAGGCGAGTACCCTTGGAATCAGCCAGACGACGCCGATCAGCGGCGGCGCGTACTACCTCTCCACCGTGAACGGCCTCGAGGCGTGGCTGTTACCGATCCTGAACTACCAGCAGTACGGCGGCTTCCTGGTCTATCACTCCTGGTGGCAGGGCCTCGTCCACGTCGCGGTCTACTTCAGCGCGATGGTCGGCGGGTCGATCCTGTTCGCGAAGTTCTGGATCCAGACGACGAACATGGGCCCCGAGGCGGTCGCCCGCCAGATCGAGGCGTCCGGCATGCAGATCCCCGGGTTCCGTCGGGAGCCGAGGGTGCTGCGTCGCGTGCTCGAACGGTACATTCCCGTCATCACCGTCATCTCCGGCGCCGCGGTCGGAGCGTTAGCGGCCGGCGCGGACCTCATCGGGACGCTCGGTAACGCCTCCGGCACCGGCGTGCTGCTCACCGTCGGGATCATCATCAACCTCTACGAGGCGATGGGCCGCGAGCAGCTGATGGAGATGAACCCGCTCCTGCGTCGATTCCTCGGAGGCGAGGCGTAATGAGCGGCGGCGGAACGCCGCTCCCGTCGGCCTCGGAGGAAGCCGAGGAGCCGCTGCCATCGGAGGAGAAAGAGGCCGAGGAAGCGCCCGCGGAAGAGACCGCGGAGCCGACTCCCCCGAGCCGGCCGGCGCGCCCGCCCCCGCCCGCGTTCAAGGTCTCCACGTTCGTCTACGTCTTCCTCGGCCTGCTGGGACTCTGGATGCTGATCGACGGGAGCGCGCGGAGCTCGCTCGCCTGCACGCTCGGCGCGGTCGCCCCGCAGTGCCCGGCCGGGAACCCGGCCTGGGGCCTCTATTGGCTCATCGGGTTCCACCAGAACTACCTCTTGCTCTCGATGGCGCTCGCCGGGGCCCTCGAGATGCTGATCACGTCCCTCGCGTACAACTACACGACCGACTGGGTGAAGGCGGCGAAGGTCCAGAAGTGGAGCTCGGCGTTCCGCAAGGTGCAGATGGAGGCGATCCGCTCGGGCAAGAAGGACCGCATCGCCGCGCTCAAGCCGCACCAGGAGCGCCTGACGCGGCTCTCGGGGGAGGTCTCGATCGCCCAGTTCAAGGGGATGGCGATCACGTACTTCCTGCTGATCCTGATCTACACGTGGGTCTGGCTCCTGATCGTGGGCGCGAACTCCGTCCAGCAGACGGTCTCCCTCGGCACGGGCAGCACGATCGACCTCGCGGGGAACATCTCGGGCCTCCCGATCCCCTGGTGGTTCATCATCTTCAGCCTGTACACGGTCCCGTTCTCCCTCGTCTTCCGCCGGCTCTTGAAGCACGTCTGGCTCCGGCGCTACGAAGAGCGCATTCGTAAACCGCCCTCCCCGGCCAAGGAGGCGGCCGGGGGGTCGGCATGATTCGCGCGGTCGTCACGGTCGGCGGCCCGCCGGGGAGCGGGAAATCGACCGCCGGTCGCCTGGTCGCCCAGTCGCTCGGCCTCGAGTTTCGCTCGGCGGGGGACCTCTTCCGGACCGAGGCCCGCCGGCACGGGATGGATCTCACGGAGTTCGGACGGTACGCGGCCGCCCATCCGGAGGTCGACCGCGAGCTCGACCGGAGCATGCAGGCGCTCGCCACGCCGGGGCGGCTCCTAGACGGACGGATCCAGGGACCCCTCTGCCGGCGGGCGGGCGTGCCGGTCTACGACATCGTCGTGACCGCCCGGGAGGACGTTCGAGTGCAGCGCGTCGCCGGTCGGGATGGCCAGTCGATCGACCAGGCCCGTCGTCTCGTGCGGGAACGGGAGGCGAGCGAGCGAGACCGCTACCAGCGCTTCTACGGGATCGATCTCGCTCGCGAACCGGCGAGTCTTATCGTCGACTCAAGCGACCGGTCCCCGGACGGCGTGGCGGAAGCGATCCTCGCGTTCGTCCGCGAGCGCGAAGCGGCGGCGGTCCGATGACCGGTCCGACCACCCCCGACCCGGTGGAGGAACGGTTCCGCGCGGGAACGTTCCTGCTCATTGACAAGCCCCGCGGGCCGTCCTCGCACCAGGTCACGGCCTGGGTTCGCGACCTTCTCGGCGTTCGCGTCGCCGGCCACGCCGGCACGCTCGACCCGAACGTGTCGGGACTACTCTGGATCGGGGTGGGACCGGCGCTCAAGCTCCTTCCGCTCGTCCTCGAGTTCCCGAAGCGGTACATCGCGTCGGTCGTCCTGCACGGCCGCGCCCCCCCGCGTGACCTCGAGCGCGTGCTCGCCGAGTTCACCGGTCCGATCTACCAGACACCGCCCGTGCGGTCGGCGGTGAAGCGCGAGCGGCGCGTCCGCACGATCCACCGGCTCACGCTGGTCGAGTCGGACGGTCCCCGGATGCTCCTCGACATCACCGCCGACTCGGGGACGTACGTGCGCACGCTCGCGGTCGACCTCGGCGAGGCGCTCGGCCTCGGCGGCCACATGGACGAGCTGCGCCGCGTCGCGAACGGCCCGTTCCGCGAACGGGATGCGGTGCCGATGTCCACTCTCTCGGACGCCGTGGCGGCGCGCCACGACGGCGACCCGGCACCGCTGCTTCGCCTCCTCCACCCGATGGAGGAGGTCTGGCGGGAGTTCCCCTCGATCGTCGTGAAGGACGCGGCGGCGAGCGCGCTCGCGCACGGCGCGGGGCTCGCGAGCGGCGGTATTCTCGCCCTGCCCCGCCCGTTTGCCCGCGGCGCCCGCGTGACGCTCGTCACTCGTTCCGGGGAGCTCATCGCGACCGGGGTCGCCCTCCGCGGCTCCGACGAGGTCGGCCACGTGAAGCACGGATGGGTGGTGGACGAGACCCGCGTCTTCGTCGATCCCGCCCGGTTCCCGGCCCTGTGGCATCGTCCGGCCCAAGGCGAGAGAGCCCCGTGGCGCCCCGCCCACGGATAGGGTTTATGGGTTCGTCCCGTCGCTTCTCGCGATGGAACCCGTTCACGGGGACGACTCGAGCGGGGGAGGCCCGTTCGAGAAGCTCGGACGGTGGATCGTCCGGCATCCCTGGCACCCGGTAATCTTCTGGATCGTCCTGCTCGTGGTCACGGTCCCGTTCCTTCCGCTCCTCGGGTCGGTGACGACAAACTCCGTCACGACCCTTCCCTCGAGCGCCCCGAGCGGGCAGGCGAGCGCGGAGCTCGACCGACTCTTCCCGAGCAGTCCGGGGTCGACCACGTCGACCCTGCTGTTCTACGGACCGAACCTGACGGACGCCAACGCGCAACACGTCGTGATGAACGTCACGGAGGCGATCGCTTCTGACACCTCGCTCAAGTTCCTCGAAACCATCCAGTCGGTCTACCTCGAATACGCGCAGTACCTCGCGGGCGAAGCGGAGCTGGCCGAAGGGATCCTGAACGCGGCCCTCACGAACACGACGCCGTTGCCGGCCGCGGTGAACGGCTCCGCCCAGTTGCTCTGGGGGCCGCCGGGGCTCTTCGTCGGGACCTGGCTCGCCATGGTCAACGCGAGCGCGTGCCACCCGACGCCGGCGGCGTGCAACTATCCAGCGTACCAGTCGACGGCCCGCGCCTTCGTGAATTCGACCCCCGCCCTGCTCGTGCTGAACGCATTCTACAACGCCTCGGACGGTGGGTTCAACCGCACGGGCGGCTGCGCCGTTAACCCCGCGGCGGTCGGGGTGTGTGCGGACAGCACGGCCCGGGTCACCGAGGGACCCCTAATCCCGGTGCTCGTCCCGGCGCCTGCCCAGCAGCTCGTCCCGTACACGGTGCTCGCCGGTCTCGGGGTGGAGAACTTCTCCGCCTGGCCGAGCGTTCGATCGGTCGCCGCGGAGGTCCTCGCCTCATCCTCGGGACTTTCGTCGAACCTGTTCGAGACCGTGTGGGAGGCGTTCCCTCACGGGTTCCCGAACCCAACGGCCCCTTTCGCGTGGGCGAACCGAACCGTCGCGAACTCGACCCTGTGGACCGAGCCACTTCCGGTGCCGTATGCGATCCTCTCGCGATTCGTCGCCTCCGACGGAACCGCGCAGGTCGTCTTCGTCTACTTCTCGCAGTCCGACGACTATACCGACCGTTCGGGGAACCAGCCGGTCTACTCGGATCTCGGGAAGATCGATTCCCTGTCGTCGTCGGTGCTCTCGAGCTCGGACCCAACCCGGTCGATCTCCTACCTTCAGACCGGGTACGCGCCGCTCGACCTCCTGACCCAGACGTCGGTCAATCAGTCGATCGCGCTGGTCCTCCCGCTCACGGTCGGACTGCTCCTCGCGATCGCGATGCTCTACTTCCGCTCTCCCGTGACACCGCTCGTCACGTTCGCCGGCCTCGCGATCGCCCTGCTCCTCGGCCTCGGCGCGACCGTGCTGATCGGTACGGTCGTCGGCCATGTCGACACGACGTCGATCACGCTCGAGGAGGTGTTCGTCCTCGGGGTGGGCACCGACTACGCCATCTTCCTCGTGGCGCGGTACCGGGAAGAGCTCGTCCGCGGGAGAGCTCCGGACGATGCGCTCGTCACGGCGGTCACCTGGGCGGGGAAGTCGGTCGCCACGAGCGGATCGGCCGCGGTCCTCGCCACCGGCGCCCTCGCCTTCAGCGGGGTCACGCTGCTCTCCCAGTGGGGTTCGGTCCTCTCGGTGGCGGTCCTGATCACGCTGGTGCTCTCGCTCACGCTCATCCCGGCATTTCTCAAGCTGCTCGGTCCCCGCATCTTCTGGCCGTACACGGGAGAGCGGTTCCGTCGTCAGGCGACCGTGCTGAACGCAAAGCAATCCCGGGAAGCGACGTACTTTTACCGGGCGGGCCGGGCTACGCAGCGGCACCCCTGGACGTTCCTGACCGCCTTGCTCCTCGTCTCCGTCCCTCTGGTGGCGGTGGCGTTCACCGCGCCGCTCGCGTACGACTTCTACCAGCAGCTTCCGAGCGGGCACCCGGCGACCGACGGGCTCACCGAGCTCGGGAACCGGTTCGGCGCCGGATTCGCCGTGCCGTCGTTCGCCCTCGTGACCTTCCGCTCCCCGCTCCTCGTCGGGAACTCCACCAACGCCACCGAGTTCTCCGAGGTGGCCGACCTCTTGTCGAGAGCCGAGAGCACGGGAGGGGTCGCCTCGGTCCAGACGCTGATCGGTCCGTCGGGCACCTCGCTCGCGAACTGGCTCAACCTTTCGACCCTGCCGGTCGGCACCCGAGCGAACCTTCTTGGCGTCGCGTCGAACTACGTCGGCACCGACGGCCGAACGGTCTTCTTCCGCATCCAGACGAACGCGACCGGGCTCTCGCTCTCCGCGGTGAACGCGATCCATGGGATCGAACGGTCGTGGGGCAACTACGCGGGCGCCCAGCCGGACGTCGTGAAGCTCGCGTACGGCGGCGGCGCCCCCGTGATCGACGACCTCGCGAACCAGACGGCGTATGCGACCGACCTGATGATCCTCGCGGTCACGGTGGGTCTTGTCATTGTGCTCCTCGCGGTGCTGCGCTCGTGGATCATCGCGCTGATGGGGGTCGCGACGATCGGACTCTCGATCAGCTGGGCCTGGGCGGTCAGCTACCTTGCCTTCCAGCAGCTCCTCGGGCTCCCGCTGTTCTTCTACGTCCGCACGATCCTGTTCATCTTCATCCTGGGGCTGGGGATCGACTACAACATCTTCCTGCTCACCCGGGTCCGGGAGGAGCGGGTGCGGGGCCGCCCGAACGAGGAGGCGGCGGTCGAGGGAGTCGCGCGGACCGGTGGGATCATCACCGCCGCGGCCGTGATCCTCGCGAGCGCCTTCGGGGCGCTCCTCGTGGGATCGTTCACGCTGATCCGGGCGATCGGCTTCACCGTGGCGATTGCGGTGATCCTCGACGCGATGGTCGTTCGGACGTACCTCGTGCCGGCCTGCCTCCAAGTGCTCGGCGAGCGGGTCTGGACGTGGACCGGTCGGCGGCCGAAGCGGGCTTCCGGCGCGCGATCTCTCCCGACGCCGGCGCCGAAGAACACCGGCGAGGACGAGACGGTGCGGCCTGGGAGCTAGGGCCTCTCCTTAACCGCCGAGGAACCGGGCGCGGGCCGCCGTGAGGTGCGGCTCGGGCGAGGAGCTGTCGACCACCTCGACGACCTTTCCGTCCGCATCGATGAGGAACGTGACGCGGCGGGCAGTCCCGCGGGGGCCCAGCACGCCGTAAGCCGTGGCCACCTGCTTCGCGGAGTCCGCGATGAGCGGGAATGGGAGACCATACTTTTGCATGAACGCCTTCTGCGCCGGGCAGTCGTCGACACTCACCCCGACGATCTTCACGTTCTTCGCGGCAAACTCCGCATGGACGTCCCGGAACCCTTTCGACTCGATGGTGCAGCCGGGGGTGTCGGCCTTGGGGTAGAAGTACAGGACCACCGGCGAGCCCTTGAGGGACGAGAGCCGGAACGGCGTCCCATCCTGGTTCGGTGCGACGAAGTCGGGCGCGCGGTCTCCTGCGGCGAGCATGAACGACCCAGAAAACCGGAGGTATTTACCCCCGGCCCTCGGCGAGGAGGAGGTCAGCCGGTCGCTACCGTCACCAGGGTCTCGGTCGACTTGATCCCCGCAACCTTACGGATCCGGTGAACGACCGTGTCGAGCGCGGCGTTGATGTGCGGCGCTTCGACCTTGACGATCAGGTCGAACGGCCCGGTCACCGCTTGCACCTCGGTGACCCCGGGGATCGTCTTGAGCCGCTTCAGGACCTCGTCGAGCCGACCGACCTCGGTTTCGACGAGGAGGTAGAGGGTCTCCATCTCGAACGATGCCCCCGTCGTGACGAGCGCGCTCCCTCCCCATCAAGCTTCCGAACAGGCGCCGGGGTAACCCCGTCCCAAAGAGTTATGCGCGCCATCGGACCGGTTCGGACATCCCATGCCGCTCCGGCTCGAAGACACCCGTTCGGGGGAGCGAAGGACCGTCCGAGCCCGGCCGGGTCGCCCCGTCACGATGTACGTCTGCGGCCCGACGGTGTACGATCGGGCGCACGTGGGACACGCCCGAACGTACCTCTTCTTCGACGTGGTCCGACGGTTCCTCACCGCCGAGGGACAGCCGGTGCATCACGTGATGAACGTGACGGACTTCGAGGATAAGATCGACCGACGCGCCGCCGAATTGGGCCTGAGCTGGCGGGCCTTGGCCCGACGCGAGGAGGCAGGGTTCCTGCGCGACCTCCGTTCCTTCGGCATCCTGCCGCCGCACGACTGCCCCCGGGCGAGCGACTTTGCCCCCCAGATCGTCCGGGTCGCGGAGTCGCTCGCGCAGGCCGGACGGGTCCGCCAAGAGGGCGATCTGTGGATCTACACCCCGCCCGAGCATCCCGACACAACCAACTTCCCCACCGACTCCGAGCTCTCCCGGCACGCGGTCGAGGAACCCGATCATCCGTTCCCCCGACGGGAAGGGGCCCTGGGGGAGTTCGTCATCTGGAAGCGTCAGCGGCCCCCGCTACCATCATGGCCCAGCCGTTGGGGACCCGGATCCCCGGGATGGCACCTCGAATGCTACGCCATGGCCCGCCGGATCCTCGAAGTGCCGGTCGACGTTCACGGAGGGGGCCTCGACTTGATCTACCCTCATCACCACGCCGAGAACGAGATCGCCCTGGCCCTCGACGGTCAGCCGTTCAGCCGGCTGTTCGTCCACACCGCGTTCGTGTTGCAGGGAGGGGCGAAGATGTCGAAGTCGACGGGGAACCTCATTTCGCTGCGCGACGCCCTGAAGCGATCGAGCCCGGGCGGGCTTCGGTGGTACCTTCTCGCCACGCCGTACCGCGTCCGTCTCGAGTGGGACGTGCGTGCGCTCGACGCCGCGAACCGCGAGTATCGCCTGCTCCTCAGTCACCTGGATCGGTGGCTCGCTCCCGGGGCCGGGGGAACGCTCGGCGCGTCGTTGGTAGAGCGTCTCGCCGAGGCGGCGCGGGGGGACCTTTCCGAGGGTCTCGCCGCGGATCGGGTAATCCAGCGCCTTCGTGAGCTCTCGAACGAGCTCGGGCGAGACCCGAGCGGTCGGGTTGCCGCCGGCGAGCGCCCGGCGGCGCGCCGTGCGCTGCGGGCCATCGAGGAGCGGACCGGGATCCGGCTCGTCTCCCCGGCTAGAGCCCGGAGCGGTCGACGATCAGGCTGAGCCCGTTCCCGCCGCCCATGCACGCCGTGGCGAGACCGAGGCGGGTGTTGGACCGGACGAGCTCGTGGACGAGGGTGACGACGATCCGCGCCCCGCTGGCACCGATCGGGTGGCCGAGCGCGACCGCCCCGCCGTGCACGTTGAACTGATCCTCGGTGAACCCGAACGTCCGCTGGACCGCGAGCGACGCGGAGGCAAACGCCTCATTGTGCTCCGCCCGGTCGAAGTCGGAGGGGAGCCGCCCGACCCGGGCAAGATGCCGGCGTACCGTCGGAATCGGTGCTTCCATCACATCGTCCGGGTGCACCCCGCTCTCCCCGGTGGAGTGGATCCAGGCGAGCGGCTTCAGCTCGCGCCGTTCGACTTCGGCGCGGCTGGCGAGGACCAGCGCGGCCGCGCCGTCGGAGATCTGGGAGGAGTTCCCCGCGGTCAGCACACCGTCCGGTAGGAACGCCGCCCGCAACTTTCCGAGCGCTTCGAGCGTCGTGTCGGCGCGGGGGCACTCGTCGCGGGCGAGGCCTTTGCCCCCCGGGGTGATTGATTCCGGTACGGGCACGACCTCCTGAGCAAACGACCCGTCTTGGATGGCCTGGACGGCCCGCAGGTTGCTGCGAAGGGCGAAGGCGTCGATTTCGGCCCGGGTCAGGTGGAAGTGCCGGGCGACGCGCTCGCCGGTGAGCCCCATGATCTCGCGCTCACCGTACGCGTCCCGCAGGCCATCCTGTTGCATCGCGTCGTCAAGGTTCTGGGGCCCCGGCTTCGTACCCCATCGGAGACGACCGGGGAGCAGGTACGGCGCGTTCGACATGCTCTCCATGCCCCCGACCAGGACCCGCTCGAACTCCCCGGCACGGATCAGGGCGAAACCGAGGTTAATCGCCTTCAGCCCCGAGCCGCAGACCATGTTGACCGTGGCCGCCCCGGCGCTGTCGGGAATCCCGACACCCCGGAGCACCTGCCGCGCCGGATTCTGTCCGACCCCCGCCTGGATGCCGTTCCCGAACAGCACCTCTTCAATCTCCTCCGCGGGAATGCCGGAACGTTCGACCGCCGCGCGCGCGGCATGGGCACCGAGCGTTGGCGCGGAGAGAGTACGGAGCGAGCCTCCGAACCGACCGATAGGCGTGCGCGTGGCCGACAGGATCGCGACGGAGAGCGGAGAGTCGGCGGTCATGAGAAACCGACCGAGCGCGCCATTAAGAGGATGACGCGTCCGCGCACCGCGAGGACGGTGCGCCCGGGGGCTCGGCGGCGCCGACTCA
>DASPQG010000027.1:0-13573 GCA_035625085.1 Thermoplasmata archaeon | reverse complement strand
CTCGACTTCTGGGGCAGCGCCGACCTCTGGCTCTGCCTCGGCAACCGGCACCTCGGGCTCCGGGGCGGGCGGAACCGTCTCGGGGGCAGGGGTCTCGATGACCGGCTCAGGGACCGCCGGAGACCGCGGGCCTGGCTCGGGTGTGATCGGGGCCTCCGAGATCTCGCTGGCGGGAGCGGCTTCTTCCGCGAGCGGTAGCTCGACCGGCGCGGTGGGCTCGGCCGGGGAAGGGGTCGAGATCGGGGGGGCCTCGGCCGGGGGGACTTCTACCTCAGCAGGGGGGAGAACAACCTCGGGAGCGGAGACCTCGGGAGGAGCTTCGGTGATCTCCGTCGGTGCGGCTCCCTCGGAGGGAGCGACCTCCGGCGCAAGCTCCACTGGCTCGGCCTCCGGCTCCGGTTCCTCTGCCGGAGGGAGCCCCGCCTCCTCGAGAGCCGGCGGTGCGATTTCGGGCGCCGCTACCGGTTCTGCCTGGGCCGGTTCGACGGCGGTCTCGGGGAGGATAGGAGCTGGGACCGGCAGGGGCTCGGGGGGAGACTCGACTTCCACGGGGACCGGTCCCGATGGGGGAGTCGGTTCGGCTGGAAGAGCCGGGGTCGGCGGGGGTGGAGGTATCGCCTCGGGTTGCGCCGGAGGAGGCGGCAGAACCGCCGCAGCCACCGGCGGAGGTGCGGAGCTGGGGGCTCCGGAAGGAGGCGGAACAAGGGGGGGAGGAGCCGCTGTGGCCGTCGGCAGGGAGGGCGTCGGAGGTGCCGTCGGGCGGCCCCCGAAGGGAACAACGGGCGGAGTGGCGAGGCGTCGAGAACGAGAGGCTCGTGGCGGAACCGTGCCGCCAATGCGGGCGAGGACCACCTCGGCGATGGGACCCCCGAATCCCGGGAGAGCACTCACCGTTTCGAACGGAGCCCCCCGAAGGTCCGCCACACTGTGGAGGCCACGATCCCACGCGCCGGCGATCTTGGAGGGCCCCAGCAGCGGGAGGCCCACAATGTCGTCGAGCTCCTGACCGAGCGCCCGGACCTCCTGTTCGTGCGCCACGACTTTCTCGTCGGCGTAGTCCACCTCCTCGGCCGCCGGCGGTACGGCCCGCACCGTGACGCGGTGGAGGCGAAGGCTCGGCTGGGGTCGCTTGGCCGGCCGGGGAGCGGGGGGCGGAAGTCCGGGCACGTGTACCCACCACCGGTCGCCGGTCCGGGTGCGACCCTTCACCGAGCTCGGCGGGATCGGCTCGGCGGTCTTCTCGACAACCCGAAGCTCGGAGAGCCCGAGATAGCGGGCGATCGGTTCCGCGGCGGTCCGGAGCTCGGAGGCCAGGGGATCCTTGACGGTCACCAGGGCCACTCTCGGAGCCGCGACCGGGGTCGGGGGAGCCGCACGGAGCCGGCGTTGAACCCGTCGAACGAGCCAGAAGGCGTCCGACGAGAGGGGCGGAAGTGTGGAGGGACTCACCCCGATGTCCGAGGGAACCTCGGCGTACATCTCGCCGAGGGGCCACGGTACCGGCACGACCCCTTTCGGGAGCGTCTCCACGATGGACACCATCGTCGGGAAGATCCGCACCGGGTAGCTGTCGATCACGACGCTGAGTTCCTCTTCGCCCCCGGTCGTCCGCGGACGCGGAGTGACCCGCTGGAGCAGGTGCACGATTTGGGACGCTTGGGTCGGATACACCTTCTGAATCTCGGACTCGACCGGACGAAGGAGGCGCTGCCGTCCGTTCCAGGGCTCGCGAGGCGATCCGATCTCAAGACGCTGAACTCGGGCCAGCCGGACGAGGACCTCCTTCTCGGCCCGAAGACGGTCCGCGACGTCATCGGCGGGCATCACGAGGACCAGCGAGGGAAGCACCGCCGTCTTGGGGATCCCGAGGGAACGGCGGAAGTGGCTCACGCTGCGGAGCACCGTGCGCCACCGGTCCCAGGCCGCGACAAGGTCGTCGTTCAGCAACGTCCGGTCGACCCCGGTCATCGGTCGCTCAAACAGGCTGGTCCGCTCGGAGGAGACCGAGCGGTGGATCGCCTCCGCGAAGAACGGGACAATCGGGGCGAGGGCCTCCGACGTGCCCCGCAGGAGGTGGACGAGGGTCCGCAGCGCGGCACGTTTCGTGGGCGGATTGCCGCTCGCCGCGAGGCGAGGTTGGATGAGTTCCCGGTACTCGACAAGATCGTTGTCGAGGAAGGCCGCGATCCGACGGTGCACGAGTCCCGGGGAGCCGTGGTCGTACTGGGCCATCGCGAGGGTCCGAGCGCGTTCCCAACGGGCCACGATCGCCCGGTCCTCCGTCTCGAGCTCGCCGAGGAAACCGGCGACCGGGCGCGCCATCTCGGCGATGGTCGCCCGGTCGCAGAGCGCGATCACCTCTCGGGCGAGCCCCCACCATCGCTTCAGCCGATCCGATTCTTGTCGGCATTGGTCGTCGAACCGGGCTCCGGCGGAACCCGACGCGTCACTGCGGACCACCGCCGCGCGAACCACGTCCGACCCGTACGCGCCGACGAGGTCCACCAGGTCCGTCGACGGAGCGGTCGGCACGACGGTCAGGGCCACCTCTCCCACCGTCCCATCCACTCCCGAGAGGGCGGCGAGATGGTGGATCAAGGCGGGCACTCTCCGACGGTGGCCGACGTAGAGGTGGACCGAGTCCCCCTCGGGGAACGGGTCCACGCGACCCCACGCGGCCAGCGTGGCCCCGATCGACGGGAGAATCCTCCGCCGGACCACCGAACGGGAGGCGCCGCACGGACACTGGTTCGGCCCGTCGGGCGCGT
Organism: Thermoplasmata archaeon; assembly: GCA_035625085.1. Lineage (GTDB taxonomy): Archaea > Thermoplasmatota > Thermoplasmata > Lutacidiplasmatales > UBA184 > Lutacidiplasma. The sequence continues at coordinate 10,805 of DASPQG010000027.1, read as the reverse complement.
CGAGCCGGCCGCAGTGCCGACACTCTAGCAGGGCGACCGCGCTCGGGTCGTCGCTCGAGCTCGAATCGCTCACCGGCCAGGGAGCGACCTCGCCCGGCCCGGGGAACGCATCGCGGGGCAGGAGGCGGGAAAACAGCGTTCGCCTCTCGGGAGGGAGCCGGGTCGGCTCGAGGCACCAGGCGCGCGCCGGCGCCCAGAGGAGCGCCGTCCCGCAAATCGAGCAGTACGGGACCCCGCGCTTGACTCGGAGCCGCGCGAAGAGCGCCCCGGCTTCGGAGAGGTCCCGGACGACGAACTCGTTCGCAGTGTCGAGGTCGAGCCCCGCGTACTTGTGCATCAGCGTGAAGTCAAGGCGCCCGGTCGGCGTGAGGAGCGGCCAGCCGGCGACGCCGAGGCGATCGGCGATGCGGGCGTCGGTGGGGCCGTGACCCGGGACGAGCGGAACGATCCCCGTGCCGCTTTCTCCGACGTCCGCCGCCCCGAGGAGCGTGCCAGCAGGGGGGGCGAGCTCGCCTCCCATCGGGAACTCGTGTCGGAGCGGATAGGCGTAGGCGAGGCCCTGATACTCCCGGCCAGGCCGTTCCTCGACGACCTCGAACGTCGACTCCGGGATCCAGCGGCGCAACCGGTCGATCGACGGTGCCGAGACGAGTACGAGCTCCCGGTTCTCCCGCCTTCGGTAGCCCGCGACGACGTACGGGAGGTTGGGGTGCAGGAGCAGGGCACTGGCACCGAGCAGCTTCCACGGGGCGTCGACCCAGACGAGCGCGTTGACCGTCAGGTCCCGGATTCGGACCGGGAACCGGACGAGGTAGGTATCCCCCTCTCGCTCGTCATAGACGATCCGTTCCGGGCTCCGGAGGGTTCCGCAAGTGGGGCAGATGCGAAACGACTCATCGTGGGTAACGAGGATCTCCTTCCGGGCGAGCCGGCCGACCATCGCCTGGACCTGGGCCGTTCGGTCCTCGGCGTCCCAAGCGGTGCGACCGTCGCCCCCGGTCCAGACTCCGAGCGCCGTGAGGAGCGGTGGGATCGCCGTGGGAGGGGCCGGGCGGAGCGAGACCCCCTGTCGGAGCGTGCCGGAGACCCTTCGGCCCGCGAGCATAAGGTACCGCGCCTCCACGTCGGCAAGGACCGAACGGCACGCCACGAGCGACGCAAAGTCTCCCTGAGTGAAGCTCCCGGCGAACTGTCGGACGGCGGGGCCGCCGGACGGTCCGAGGAAACCTCCGGTCGGAGGTAAGTGCCGGGCCTTCCAGAGCGCCAGTACCTCCGTCTCGACGGAATGGGGGTTGAACTCAACCGGGGCCGGATCCATGGATGGAAGGAATCCCCCAGAATCCCGATGACGGCCCGCGCGAATAAATCCTCGTGCGGAAAACCCACGCTACGGGAGTCGGTCGCCCGGGGTAACTCTTATCCCATCCGAAAACTGCCCGCCATTCGAGGAGAGAGGATGGCCTGGACCCAACAGGAAGTTCGCGAGCTCAAGGAGGGGCGCTACATGCTCATCGACGAGGAGCCGTGCCGCATCCTGAGCATCCAGACCTCGAAACCGGGGAAGCACGGCGAGGCGAAGGCCCGGATCGATGCCGTCGGTCTGTTCGACGGGGGCAAGCGAAGCGTGGTCTTCCCCGTCAAGCACAAGGTCCAAGTCCCGATGATTGGGAAGCGACAGGCGCAGGTGCTCTCCCTGACCGACACCGAGGTCCAGCTGATGGACCTCGAATCGTACGAGACGTTCAGTCTCCCCCTCGATGCCGAGACGAAGACGCAGGTCTCGCCCGGGGCCGAGGTCCAGTACCTCGACGCGATGGGGAAGCGGCGGATCACTCGCACCTAAGGCGAGCGCCACGAAGCCGCCGAGGAGAGAAGCCGGCTCCTCGCTTCATTAATAAGGGGGACGGCGCATGAAACCGATGCCCGGAGGTCGCGGAAGCGGCTCCCGGGGCGGCTCGGTTTGAGGGGGGTGGTCGCACGACAGGCCCGGGAGGACTCGGTGGGGTCTCGTCGTCGCGGCTCACCCGGATCCTGCAGGAGAAGGCCGAGGCGCTGAAGAAGCAGCGTCAGGCCGCCGAGGCGACGCTTCGGGAGATCGACGAGCAGGTCGCTCGCCTCGATCAGCTCGGGATCACGCCGTCCGAGGTCGCCGAGCGCCAGACCGCGCTCAAGGAGCTCGCCCGCCGTGCCGACTGGAACGGCGTCGAGAGCCAAGCGAAGGCGATGGTCGATTACCTCTCGCGGACGGTTCCGTTGTCGATCCAGGAACGCCGTGGGCGGACCGCGGAGTCGGTCCGCCGGTTCTCCGGCCTCGGTTTGGTCGCTCCTCCTGAGGTCACGGCAGAGCTCGACGCGCTCGCCCATCCTCCGGAGGGCGAACCATGGACGACCACGGTCGCGCGGCTGTCGAAGGTGGAGGAGGCACTCCACTCGAGTGAGATGGCGCACGTGAACAGCGTGCGGGAGGAGGCGCTTGCGGTCGCCAAGTGGGCGGGTCTCTCCGAACCCCGGTTCCAGGAGTTCGAGACCCGGCTCGATCAGGCCCTCCTGCCAGCGAAGGAGGACCGGCTCGCCGAGGCGTTCGAAGGCGTCGATCAGCTCCTCCGGACCGGGCTTCCCGAGTCGGCCGAGCGCCGCCAACGGGCCCGCGAAGAGGGCGCCCGGCTCGTGGTGGCGGCGAAGGAGTTCGGCGCCCCCGCCTCGCGCCTCGAAGCGGCGCTGGCCGCCGGAACGGACGCCGCCCCCGATCGCTGGCCCGAGGTCGTTCCCGCCATCGAAAGCGCGAGCCGGGAGGTCGGCGAGGCGCTCCGCGAGCGATGCCTCCAGATCCTTGAGGCCCTACATACCTCTCTCAATTCCACCGCCGAGTACGGGATCGACCCGACTTCCGCTCGTCTCGCCGTGGAGGACGCCTTGGCCCGGATTCGGACCCTGCCGCCGCTCGAGATCGGACCGGTCTTCCTCGAAGCCCGGAGGGCCGCGGAGGAGCCGATCGTCACCGTGGTCGCGGGCCTACTCGATGAGGCGAGGCCCCGCATCGCGGATGCCCGGCGGCTCGGGCGCGACCCGAGTGAGGTGTTCGCCGCGATGAACCGCGCCCGCGAGGCCCTGCGGCTCAAGATCTACTCGGAGGCATTTGCCGCGAGCCAAGAGGCGCTCGACAAGGTGAGCCGTCTCACCGAGGAGCTCGACATCGCCCGGGACGAGCTCCAGTCGCTCGAGGAGATGGCGACGCGCTTCAAGAACACAGGCTTCTCGGTCGATGCGTTCGACCCGGCGCTCGTCCGGGTCCGCGGGCTCCTCGACCGGGTCGATGTCGGGGCGGCGCGCGACCTCCTCAAGGAGACCGTGGTGCACCTCGGCCGGGAGGCCCTCCAGTTCTTCACTCAGCGGTTCGCCTCCCTCGACAAGGCGCGCGAGTACGCCCGCGAGCGCCAGTTCCTCTCCCCCACCGCCGACAAGGACTTGAACGAGGCGAAGGAGCTCATCGACAAGGGCGAGCTCGCCGAGGCGGCCGAGCGGATCTCCCGGGCCGAGACGGAGCTGCGACGCGCCGCCGGCCCCTACGTCGCGCGTCGGGTCGAGGAGATGGAGCAGGGGCTCTCCGACATTCCTGACGAGGCGCTCGTCGCGCCGGTCCGCCGATTGCTCGCGGACGCGGACGTGACACTGCGCGTGAAACAGGACCTGATGGGCTCGATCGACAGCCTCCGGCGGGCCGAACGGGAATTCGGCGGAGTGGTCGCGGCCCACGCCTCAGCCCTCGTGGAGATGCTCGAGGCCGAGCGCCAGGTGCTCGAAGGGATGGGCGGACCGAGCGATGAGATCCAGCGTCAGATCGACGAGGTCCAGCAGATCTTCAACATGGGAGACTTCGTCAAGGCGTCCCGCGCCTCGCAGGAGATCCGCACCCGCGCGCAGCAGCAGCAGCTCCTGCGCAGCGAGGAGTCGGTCTCCCACGCCAAGCTCTCCCTGGTCGAGCTCGAGACGATGGGCTTCGATCTCGCGAAGTTCCGGAGCCAGCTCGACGACGCCCAGAGCGCCGCCCGCGCCGGGCGGTTCTCCGACGCGTACCGGATCGCGACGGCCCTAGAGCAGTCGGCGCTGCGGGCCCGCGCCGCCGGCCAGGCCATTCTCGAGGGAATCGGCCGGGCCCAAGAGACCCTCGGTCGTCTTCGGGAGGCGGGGCTCGATCCGAACCCGTTCTACGAGCCGCTGCGCAACGCCCGCCTCGCGTTCCAGGCGTTCGACTTCGATCTCGCCCGGGCGACCCTCGAGGACGTCGAGCAGAAACTGTCGGGCGAGGCGGCCCGAAGCGAGACGACGCACCTCCTCGAGGAGGTGGAGCACCTGATCGAGGACGGGCGGCGACTTTCCTCGCCGATGGAGCCCTTCCAGGCGCGCTGGGAGCAGCTGCGGACCGAGCAGGCGACCGCGCCCCCGGAGGCGACCTTGACCGGGGCCCGCCTGCTCCACGAGGAAGTGATCTCAATCCTCCGGCCTGTTCTCGAGGAGAACCTGCGGGGCCTCGAACGAGACCTCGACATCGCGCGCTCGGCTGGCGTCGAGATCGAGAAGATCCTCCTTCCTCTGGGGGAAGCCCGTCGCCGCATCGCGCTCTCCGTGCCGATCGGAGCGGCCGCCCTACTCGACGCCGCACGTGCGGAGTTCGTCGCCACTCGAGGGTTCGTCGAACATGCTGAACGGGTCGCGAAGCGAGCGCGCGAGGCGCTCGCGGAGGCGGACCTCCTTCATGTTCCGACACCGACGCTCCGGGAGCAGATGGAGCGGGTCGACCGCTTGCTCGCGGAACGTCAGTTCGCTCGGGTGGTCGAGCTGGGGGGCCCGCTCGAGCGGGAACTGATCCAGGCCACCTACCAGCACGTCTCGAAGACGCTCGCCGGTTTCCAGGCGACCGTCACCCGGCTCCGAAAGGAAGGAATCGACACCTCGCTCGCCGAGAACCTCCTGCACCGCGCTCGGATGGCCCTCGATGAGGGCCGTCCGGTCGAGGCCCTGCAACTCGCCGGGCAGAGCGAAGCGGAGCTCGAACGCGCCGACCTCCAGCGCCGGATCGCCGAGGGGTCGATCGCCGCGGCCGAGTCCTCGGTCAAGCGTGCGACCGCCGATGGGGTCCTCTCTCCCCTCGCGGCCGAGGAGCTCGCCGCCGCAAAGCTTGCCTATCAGAACCGGGAGTACCCGCCGGTCCTCGAGCACGCTCTTCTCGCTTCCGACGCCCTCGGGATCGCCCGGGAAGGGCATCGGCGGGCGCGCGATGCTATCGGCTCGGCCGAGCGGCAGCTGCGCGAGGCCACCGACGTGGGCGCCGACACGGCCGCCGTCTCCGCCCGGCTCGACCAGGCCCGCGCCCATCTCGACGCGGGTCTCTATCCGGACTCCACCCGGGTCGCCCGGGAGGCGACCGAGGAGGCCCGCTGGGCGATCGAGCGGCTCTTCACGGGCCCGATCGGCGAGCTCCGCCGGCAACTCGAGTCGACCCGTCGCGGGGGGCTGGGCGCGGAGCTCGACCCGATCGAAGCGATCCTGGGCGAAGCCGAGACGGCGCTCCGAGCCCGCGATTGGGCCCGCGTCCGCGAGGCGATCTCCCGCGGCGAGGCGGCGACGCTCCGGATCATCGACGCGGTCGTGGACGGACGGTGGCGGGAGGTCGAGGCGGAGTTCGTCCGAACCTCCGACATCCCCCCGGCCGAGGCGGAGCGGAGGAACGAAGTGCGCGCTCAGCTCGCGGACCTGCGGGCCCGGCACGAGTTCGCTCCGGCACTCGCCCTCGTCCGTTCCGAGTTCGAGCTCGCGAAGCGCCGTCGCCGGGAGGAGGTCGAGCGGCAGATGGCCGAGTTCAAGGACCGCCTCTGGGTCGGCGAGCGGCTGGCTCTCGACACCACGCCGGTCATGCAGACATTCAGCGAGGCGCGCGTCGCGCTCGACGCCGGTCGTCCGGACGAGGCCGAGGCCCTCCTCGCCCGCGCGACGGGCGTCCTCGAGCCGGCGGTGCGCGAGCCGTTCGTCCGCCGCTGGCGGGACCTCCAGACCGAGGTGAACTTCGCCCAGGAAGGCCTGCACGTCCGGGTCGGACCGGTCCGGGAGCGCCTCCTTCAGGTCGAGGCGCTCGACCGGTCGGGCCAGCTCCTCGATGCGGCCCGTCTTCTGCTCAAGACCGAGGAGGAGCTCAACCTTCGGAAGTCGCTCCACCGGGAGCTCACGAACCTCCACTACCTCATCGACGCCGCGCTCACGCGCGCGCACGAGCTTCGGGTCGACACCTCGGAGGTCCGCGCTCTGCTCGCGGAATCGCTGCGGCTGCGCGAGACCGACTATGCGGCCGCGCTCGAGAAGGCCCGGGAAGCGCTCCGCAAGCTCCAGCACCTCGGTCTCGGGGCTACGGAGGGCGTATCCACCGGTCCGACTCCGGCCGCCAACCCGTTCTGGCCGTTCCGTCGGCCCCCGTCCGAGCCGTAGTCGGCTACGGTGGGGAAAGGAACCCCAATCCGGTTCCCGGCGGGGGGACCCCGGGGAGTCCGCGCGGAGGTCCGAGGGGTAACCGGTCGTACTCGACGGTGTGCTTGATCCCTCGGCGGCGCAGGAGCGCGGAGACCTGCTCCGTGATCTGGACCACCTCCTGGCAACGCGCGGGCTTCGCGAAGTAGAACTCGGCCCGCCGATCGTCGGCGATCGGGAAGATCAGTCGGAGTCCGAAAGCGTCCTGGCGGTTGTAGCCCACCGGTTTTCGGTTTCCCTTGAGGTCCCGTAGGTTCTCGTCCAGCAGCACCTCGGGGAGGAGCGGATCGGACTCCTTGACGAACGGTCGGTTCATCTCGACGACCCTCTTGTGGATCTCAGGATACACACGGACTAGGTCGCGGTAGGAGCGCTTCGGGTCGAGCAGGATGTGGCCGCTGCGGGCTTTGACGGGAGGAGTCACGCCCGTAGAATCGCCTCCGGGGTATTAGGGGCTTCGGCCCCGCCGGTCGCGCATCGTTATCCGCGGCGGCCCGGTGGGTCGTCAATGCCGAGCGCGCCGTTGCCGTCCCAGACCGCCGCCTGGGCCCCTCCCACCGATTTTCCCATCGTCACGACCCCCTACGTACCGGGCTACCGGATCGCTCGGGTGATCGGGCTCACCTACGGGCTGATTGTGCGCTCCCGTGGGTTGGGCCGGAACATCGTGGCGGGATTCCGTTCATTGGGGGGCGGGGAGATCACCGAGTACACCCAGCTCCTCGAGCAGTCCCGGCACGAGGCGCTCCTCCGGCTCCAGGAGCATGCCCGCTCGCTCGGCGCGAACGCGGTGGTCGCGGTCGCCTTCGACACCTCCGAGATGGGCGAGGTGATGACCGAGATCATGGCGTACGGGACGGCCGTGGTGGTCGAACCGGATCTCACTCCTCCTCAACCGGTGGCCCTTCGGTGAACGGCCCGGCGACGAAAGGCTCAAAGAGGCCCCCCGCTACGGGCGCGTGGCGCTCCCGTAGTCTAGTGGTCAAGGATAGAGGCCTCTCGAGCCTCTGACGCGGGTTCAAATCCGGGCGGCGAGGCGCCGACCGGTGAAACTCCCGCCGGGAGCAGCCCCTAAAGGGTGGAATACCATTCGTCGGCGGCGGGACAATAGGCCGTGCCTGCCCAGGACAGGGCCTCCCGATGCGTCAGATTCGATCGGAACAATCACTGGCAGATTGCCACACCCGTTGGGATAGATTGGTTCTTGGTTCGTCGCCGATATCATGAGTGGCGAATTCGAGGAACTCTGAAAAGGGCTCAGAGTGAAAGACTCTCCCGCGACCTTCAAGCCTGATGGATTGGAAGGCAGGATGAGAACTAGCGAAAGTGTCGAGATGCCCAAGATTGGGAATGCAATCTTTCCACGCTCCTTGTAAGCGGGCCCTGGCCCGTTGCACCGTCCCCACACTGGGAGAGCGGGATTAGGTGCCCGCATCAGACTCTTCTCGTGCCCTGGTTACAGCTATGGTGTTTTCACATCAAGCAGATATGAGTCAGCGACAAAGTTGTTAAACCCACTCGTCACGACGTCGTAGACGGTCGTGGAGCTGTGAACGTATTGGATGGACCGGACGTGCACCCATGCTCCCGTAATCGGATCGAATATCGAGTCCGCGGTCGTGAGGTTTCTTGGGTCGTGAAGCCAGCCCACGTAGGTCGAATTCTCTATGTAGATCGGCTGGTCGGTTACAGTGACCCTGAGATTATGGTTGATAACGATGACCTCCGATGCTTGAGTGGTATTCGCCGACACAAGTGTGCCCACAGTGAGCCCTCCGGTCGCAAAGTCGTATTCCATGACTTTGCTTCCGATCGATAGGCTCTGTATCGCGACCACCCCGTTTGGCGTCAGGATCTGAGTGCCCCACGCCACGCATCCTCCACCGTGCCCGCCCGGACAACCAATCGCTTCTACGAGGAATTGCGCGAATGTGGTCCCCGAATTGGTTGACCCGGTAAGAGTCAAGATACGATCAACGCACGCCGCAGAGTTGTACTGAACTGTGATGAGAATACTGAAAAATGGGGCTGTCTGACCGCTAGGGCAATCGTAGGTCACGCCGCAGCTCACATCGGCTGGATTGGGACTGAACGAAATCGACCAATACGAAGGACCTCCGGACGCGCTAAAGTGCATGTTGCACGGAGAGTAGCAATCACCTTGCCAGTAGGCCCACGCATAGTCCAATGTGATTGTGTTCGTCTGACCAGCGGCAACTACTGCGGTCCCTCCCCACAGCGGCGAGGGCAAAGCTCCCCCTTCTGGCAATTGGATGCCAGCGGGTACATTGGAAATGTAGACGCTTCCCTGGTAGGCGGGCCACAAACAGCCACAGTATCCGTCGTCAACCAGAACCGACACCTGCGACGGCGTTGGGTTGGTCAGCAAGCTTTCGCAAGAATTCGTGCCCTGGATAACGCAGTCGAGGCTGGTGACCAAGTTGTTGTTTGCATAATTGTACGAAGTGTAAATGTTGTATTCGGGGTAGGGTTGGTTTAGACTGACGTAGTGCTCTTCGTAGTTCGTGTACCCCATGAACGGATTACCACCGCACGTCGTAAACTGTTCCTCGTCGAAGGAAGACGCACCAGTGTTGTACTGATAACTGAACAACTCTTGCGACCCCTCCCATACGCTCCACGTGACTACGCCGCTCGAGACCGCCATCCGAAAGTTGTACTCGGTCGCTAGGGCGAGCGTGTAGGCGTTGGGTGTCCAGTCCGTACCTTCAGTCCCACTCCCTCCGCAGGTGTGGGGCTGTAGGTGCGCCCACGTGACGGTCCACGATGGTGAGGAAGGGCAATCGCTGCTCAAGTCCCCGCAAGCCGCGATTCCGATCTGATCGTAGTAAAGTGTAATATCGTAGGCACTCAACAAGGCGTAATAGTAGAAGTCGTTAGCCTGTGGAAGCCCATAGGGAGTTTCCACCGAGAAGTTCAGGCTTGTCGGCTGCTTGTCAGGCCCCTGATACGCAGCCCCCGCCCACCAGTGACCCCCACATTCTCCTGAACAGGGTGCGCCAGTGTTGTGCCCCACTTCTGAGTTCGTGGGTGGGAAGGAATGGATTCGATTCGCAGGCTGAACCGAACTGCTCGGGGGGATTGGGTGACTAGCGCTTGTTCCAATGCTTGACGCGAGCCCTGGGCCCACTCCAACGATGATCAGGACGATAGCCGCGCAAGTTGAGAGCAGGATGCCATACGTCCCACCCGACGACCTGCGCGTGCTGTTAGACAAAAGTGTTGGGACCGCCGACGAGGCGCCTGACGCAACCTTCTCCTTCGCTTCCATGTTAACCGACCTGTTCCATCTTCGTTAGCACAAGTCCGAGAACCCACAGACATCGCCGAATCGCCCATCGAATGAACGTACTTTCCGTAGTCGGAGGCGCAAAGCCGTGTGGGCCCTCGGCCGCACCCGGCTCGGTCGATGCCACACCCCTCGAGGGTGTCATCATGCTCCGGGGTTCTGTTCGAAAACGAACCAGCTGAGAGGTATTTCATGTCGCGTCGTAGCACGCCCTATGCGATGGCTGCCCTACCAACAGCGTTGAACTCGCTGAGGTGCCTGAAGCGACCGCCCGAGCACGTCTGGGATTCTTCAGCGCTATCTGAAAGCCCGCTCGCGGGTCGCTTTCAAGTGGAGGCGCCGCTCGTCCGCCATGCGCAACCGATGTACCTTCGAGTCACGATATGCTCCTTCTCGGGAGCACCAAACTCCTCGGAGACGTCGTTGCCGACTGGGTCTGGATACCCGTGTTCCCCTTCTCCAGGGGTAGACACGATAGAGAATCCAAGGTTCCAAGACTTGTCTCGAGGGAGAAGGGTCCCCCCCCACCCACTTCACGAGAGCAAGCCACGCCGGGGGCGGATCGATCCGACCCGCCCCCTTGAACGGGTTTTGGATCCCATCTGGCGACCGAGCTTGTGACCTCTCTCAATCGACCTCAGCAGAGTCCGGGTGGACTCGAGGTCTTACAGTAGTTGTGGCTCCACGCGTTGCCGGTCCCCGACCCGTCCCAGTAGAGGTCAAAAAGTCCGCTGTTCTTCACGACGTTCCAACTGATGACGTCGTAGCTGGAGCCGTTCACCACCGCGATGCCGTACTGCACGCTGTTCTCGATGAGATTGCCAGTCACATGTACCTCGCTCGCGGCGACTTCCGGGTACAGGGCGCAGCCGGTTCCGGCCGGGCAACCCAAGCCCACGCCTTCGAGAGCCCCCCGAATCACGTTGAAGCTGATTGAGCCGGGGCCTCCGATGACACCGACTCCCACGCCCCCGCCGAG
>DASPQG010000026.1:0-25624 GCA_035625085.1 Thermoplasmata archaeon | reverse complement strand
ACCTCCATGGACGAGGTGCCGACGTAGGTGAGCTCGGCCTCGAAATCGACCACGTCACCGACGTGCACCGGGGAGAGGAAATCGACGCGATCGAAGGAGGCGGTGACACAGTTCGCCTGGGAGTGCCGGGTCGCCGTGATGTAGGCCACCCGGTCGATCTCGTCGAGGATGTGACCGCCGAACACGTTCCCAGCGAAGTTCACGTCTGTCGGGACCATCAGTCGGGTCGTCGACGCCCGGGACGCGCCCACTGTAGCTGCAACTCGGTCCGGCACCGGCTCCGCCTCGAGCGAGAACGGGCGGCCGACGAGGCGACCTGCTAAAGCGGTTTCGCCGGGGCGATACCCTCTAGCGCTGTGCAAGAACGAAGGCGCCGCCCCGGAACGGCTCCCGACGGACGTCATGGAAGCCGGCCGCACGGGCCATCTCGGAAAGCTCCTCGGTCGTCCGGAGATGCAGGGCGCGGTGGCGGAAGTGCACTACCCAGAACGCCATCACTCGAGCCGGGGACGGCCCGCGCTCAAAGTCGTAGATGACCAGACGCCCGCCGGGAACGAGCACGCGGGCCGCTTCGCGGAGGGCCTTCTCTCCGTCCGAGAAGTGATGGAACGACATCAGCGCGACGACCCGGTCGAATCGTCGCTCGGGGAAGGGGATCGCCTCCGCGACACCGCTCACGAACGTGACCGGGGCGTGGGCCCTCCTCCCTTGGGCGATCCTCTTCTCGTTCGGTTCGAGGACCACGCGCTCCACCGCACCGTCTCCGAACACCACCGTGGTCACTCCGGAGCCGCCGCCGAGATCGAGAAGGCGCGTGTCGCTCGGTTCGACGCACGCGCGCAGACGGGCGAGGAGGGCCCGCCGGGAACGGCGACGGAGCCGGTCCCTCCAAGACGGACGGTACTCCTCGACCATCGACGGCGCTTGCCGGGGATCCGCGACGGGTTCGTTGGGGACGCGAATCGACGCTCACTCGGGCCAGAACCCGTCGCGAAAGCGGCGGCCGATCTTCAATCCCCAGAGCACCCACATCACGACCACGACGGTGGGCACGACGAGGAAGGAGACCAGCACGATCGCGAGGTTCTGGTACCACGGGAACCGTCCGGCGAAGAAGGCGAGATACAGGATCACCCAGCAGAGCCCGCCCAGGAGGAGCGCGACCGTCGCCACGATCCGGACCTTGAGACCTCGGAAGAACGGAACGGCCGTGGCCGGGCCGAATCGCGACGGGTTCATCGGCTCCCTCCTGTCGACCGGTCCGCGAGATCCGCGAGCCGCTTTGAGGCGGCCTTCAGCCGCGGCCCGAGGCTCCCGATATCGGATCGTCCGCCCCGACCGATGTCCTCGAGGTACGCGAGATACGACTCCATCTCCGCGACGGCGTCCGCCGGGGTTCGGGGACCCCGCCCCATCCAGTCCCGCGTCCAGTCGGGACCTCGGCGTGCCGATTCGGTGAGCTCGTACCGTCCGTCGTCCAACTTCCGGACGATCTTCTCCTCGACGAGCTGGTCGAGGAGCGGGTAGATCGATCCGGGGGACGGCCTCCACCAGCCCATCGTCATGCGGTCCATCTGCTCCATGATTTCGGCCCCGTTCATCGGTCCGCGTTCCAACAGCTGGAGCACCCACACGCGGAGGCCGCGGCGGTGCTTCGAGCCCCACCCGTACGCCCACATACTCGGAATTCCGATATCGATTATCCGATATAACTCTTTCCTCGAACGGGCGGATGGGGGCGCACCGTTTCACCACCCCTCCCGGGGCTTCAAAGGGAGGGGGCGCTTCCGTTCCCGCGAGGTACGTTCGTTCATGCCGAGCAAGAGTGCGAGCAAGAAGGAGAATCGAGGAAAGCCGGCGCTTCCGAAGGCCCACGTGGCCACGGTCGCGGTGATCGTCTCCGACCGGAACAAGGCGACGGAGTGGTACACCGGTCGGCTGGGCCTCGACGTCGTCGAGAGCATGGACCACTGGGTCGCGGTGGGCCGGAAGGGAAAGGGCGGACTCCTCCACCTCTGTCAGATCTCCGAGTTCGAGCCGAACGCGCCGCTCGAGCCGGGGAACTCGGGCATCACGCTCCGGATTCCCGGGACCGATTTCGTCGCCGCCTGCGAGGCGCTGAAGGCGAATGGCGTCGAGTTCAGCGAGGGACCGAAGAAAGAGCCGTGGGGCTGGTACGCGACGATCCGGGACCCGGACGGGAACGAGCTGTTCCTGATGCCGGACCTGTAGCGACGCGCGTCGCTACGACCGCCACCACCGAGGGAAAACGCGCGACGCGCGTCCCTCGGTGGTGCGCGGAGACAATGCCTATATAGGGGGACCAACTGGGCGCGCCCGGAGCCTCCAGAAAATGGCGCAGAAGCCCCACCTCAATATCGTCTTCATCGGGCACGTCGACCACGGCAAGTCCACGACCGTCGGCCGCCTCCTCCTCGATACCGGCTACATTCGCCAGGAGGAGATCGACAAGTACCGGCAAGAGGCCGAGGCGAAGGGCAAGGCGACGTTCGAGTTCGCCTGGGTGATGGATGACCTCAAAGAAGAGCGCGAGCGCGGCGTCACGATCGACATCGCGCACCGGCGCTTTGACACTCAGAAGTACTACTTCACCATCATCGACGCGCCGGGCCACCGCGACTTCGTCAAGAACATGATCACCGGGACGAGCCAGGCCGACGCGGCCGTGCTCGTCTGTTCCGCCGCGGAAGGAGTCCAGGAGCAGACCCGGGAGCACATCTTCCTCGCCCGGACGCTCGGCGTCTCGCAGCTCATCTGCGCGATCAACAAGATGGACCGCCAGGAGGTCAACTACTCCGAGGCGAAGTACGAAGAGGTCAAGGAGGAGCTGACGAAGCTCCTCAAGAACATCGGGTTCAAGATCGCAGAGCAGGTCACGTTCCTACCGATCTCGGCGTTCAAGGACGACAACATCAACAAGGCGAGCCCGAACATGCCCTGGTACAAGGGCCCGACGTTCCTCCAGGCGCTCGACAGCCTGAAGGTCCCCGACAAGCCGACGACAAAGCCGCTTCGGCTGCCGGTGCAGGACGTCTACACGATCACCGGGATCGGGACCGTGCCGGTGGGACGCATCGAGACCGGGACGCTCAAGGTCGGCGACAAGATCATCTTCAAGCCCGGCGGGAAGTCCGGCGAAGTGAAGTCGATCGAGATGCATCACGAGGCGGTCACGGAGGCCGTTCCGGGGGACAACATCGGCTTCAACGTGCGCGGGATCGACAAGAACGACATCCACCGCGGCGAGGTCGCGGGCCCCGCGTCGAACCCGCCGACGGTCGTCGACAGCTTCACTGCGAACATCCAGGTCCTGAACCACCCGAGCGTCATCACGGTCGGCTACACGCCGGTCTTCCACTGCCACACGGCGCAGGTCGCCTGCGAGTTCACGGAGCTCCTGAAGCGGCTCGACCCGAAGACCGGTCAGGTGGCCGAGGAGAACCCCCAGACGCTCAAGACGGGCGACGCCGCGGTCGTGAAGATCACGCCGAAGCGGCCGCTCGTCATCGAGAAGTACAAAGAGTTCCCGCAGCTCGGCCGGTTCGCGGTGCGTGACATGGGCCAGACGGTCGCGGCCGGCGTCGTCGTCGACCTCAAGAAGCGCGAGTAAGCGCGGCGGGTCCGAGGGGTCGCCGAGAGGGAGGGACTATCGACCGATGCCGCAGAAAGCACGGATCTCGCTCTCCGGCACGGACTCCCGCAAGGTCGACTCGATCTGCAAGCAGATCCGCGAGATCTCCCAGAAGACGGGCGTCGCGATCGCAGGTCCGATCCCGCTCCCGACGAAGAAGCTCCGGGTCCCGGTCCGCAAGGGGCCCGACGGGGGCGGAACCAGCACCATCGACCACTGGGAGATGCGGATCCACAAGCGCTTGATCGACATCGACGCCGACGAACGGGCCCTCCGCCAGGTGATGCGGATCCAGGTGCCGGACGGCGTCAACATTGAAATCGTCCTGACCGGTTAGAGCGCGTGTTCGCGCGGGGGGCGGGCCGCTACCTCGGAGCGGGCGCCGCGGTCCTCCTGTTCCTAGCGCTACTGCCGGTCATCGGGGCGCTCCGACTGTCCGCCCTGTTCGCGGGGTTGCTAGCGGTCGGTCTCGCGGTCTGGCTGTTCTTCGCCGTCTTCTTCCGGGACCCCGAACGCACCATCGGCGACGGGGTCGTCTCCGCCGCGGACGGGCGGGTCCGCGCCGTAGAGAGGGTAGGAGGCTCCTGGCTCGTGTCGGTGTTCATGAACGTCACCGACGTGCACGTCAACCGCTTCCCGGTCGCCGCACAGGTCACGGAGATCCAGTCGAGCGGCTCCGGGTTCCGCCCGGCGTTCCGCGCGGACGCAGAGGGCAACGTTCAACGTCGCTACCACCTCACTTCGGCCCTCGGGACGGTCGAGGTAGTGCAGATCACCGGGGTCGTCGCGCGCCGCCTCGTCTCGTTCGTTCGGGTCGGCTCCGCCGGGCGGAAGGGGGACCGGCTCGGCATGATCGTGCTCGGCTCGCGGGTCGACGTCCTTCTGCCGGCGGACCGGGTGCGCCCGGTCGTGAAGGTCGGGGACCGGGTACGCGCCGGCACGAGCTCCATCGCGCAGGAGACGCCATGACCGACCGCTGGCGCGTCTACGCGAATCTCGCGACCCTTGCGAACGCCGTGCTCGGCGTGGGCGCCATCCTCTACGTCCTCGCGGGGAACAAGCTCTGGGCGATGCTGCTCATCGCGTGCGCGATCGGGTTTGACGGGTGGGACGGCGTGCTCTCCCGCCGCAGTGCCGTGCCCGCTCGCCGGTTCGGGCGCGTCGCCGACTCGGTCGCCGACGCAATCTCCTTCGGGATCGCCCCCGCGTTCCTCATCGCGGTGCACACCTCCGACAGCTCGACCTGGCAGCCGTGGGAACCCGTCGCGGTCGCGCTCGCCGCGGTCTACCTCGCGGCGGCCCTCGCCCGCCTCACCTACTTCACGGCCCGGGCCTATCAACAGCCGTACTTCCTCGGGGTCCCGACGCCGCAGAGCGCCCTCGCGCTCATCGTGGCGCTTCTCTTCCACGACACGCCGGCGTTCCAAAGTGTCCAGCCGGTCGGCCTGTTCGTCGGAGTCCTGGTCCTCTCCGTGCTGATGGTCGTCCCGGTGCCGTACCCCAAGATCCGCAGGGGAAGTCCGCTCCGCATCCCGATGGCGGCCACCGCGGTCGTCGCGGCGCTCGCGCTCGTCCCGCTGCAGTTCCACCTGAGCGCGGGCTCGCCGCTTTACGAGTTCGCCTACGCCGCCTCTTTCGCGTTCCTCATCGGCGTGGCGAGCTACTATCTCCTCGGACCGTTCACGGTCCCCCGGGCGAATCCGGAGGCGCCGAACCCCGCATGACCCCGGCCCGCCGAGCACGGAGCGTCCCCCTCTCCTCGCGCGATCGGCTCCTGTTCGAGGCGGGGATCAAGCTCGGCGGCGTCTTCCATCAGTACCTGGGCATCCCCGTGACCGCCCGTACCGCCGGCGCGCTCGCCCGGGCGATCGAGGCGGCGGTGGGTCTCCAGCCGTTCGTCCGGCGCGTCACCGTCCGGATCCGACCCGAGCGCGGCGGTCCGCTCGGCCGCGGGCGGTTCGCGTATCGCTACCTCGTTCCCGAGATGTTGGACGTGACGGTGGAGCTCGCGGACGGCCGGACAGCGGTGGTGGCGAACCTTTCGCACCGCCCGGATCTACGCTACCCGCTGATGAAGGTCGTCCGGGTCCGAGGCCCCGTCGTCCGCCGGTCAGGGCCCGGGCGACGGAAGATCACGGGGCATCCGCGGCGGCCCCGACGTCGACCTTCGGCGTGACGGTGTCGCCGCCCGACGGCCGAGTGCCCGGAGCCGACCCGTACCGCCGGCGTGTGTACGCGACCGACGCGGCGGTCCAGAGCGGGAGGGAGACAAGGAGCAGCCCGCCCGACACGAGGAAGACGAGCCGGAAGCTTCCGAAGACGGCCAGCACCCCCGACAGCCCCGCCCCGCCGACCGCGGCGACGCCGCCGAGGGCGTTGTTCACGCCGATGAGGCTGCCGGCATCCCGTCCGACCAGCCCCCGGTAGAGGATGAGCGTGCTCGCGGTCGTGTACACCGCGATCGCGGCGCCGAGGAGTCCGTACACCGCGAGGTTTGCCTCGAAGGCACGCGGCTCCGTGAAGGCGACGAACGTGAAGCCGGCGGTCGCGAGGTAGCCGATCGCCCGCAGGTACGTCGCTCGCTGCACGAGGCGGTCTGGGGTCGATCGGGTCGAAAGTCCTCCCGTGAACGGGAAGATCAGCGTCTGCGCGAAGTTGTTGGAGAGGTTGACGAGGAAGATCGACGACGCGGCGAGCCCCGCCGAGTAGAGGTACGGGGTGTACGAGATGTTGAACAGGTTCCCGGAGAGGTTGAACAGGAAGCTCGCGATCAGGATCAGCGGCAGCTCGTGGTGGAGCTCGGCCCGTGCCCACTTGCGAAGCCGGCCCCACGCGCCCCGGCGGAGCGAGACCCCCGATGGGAAGAACGGGATGGAGATCCGGTACGTGGTAAGCTCCCGGAGCCGCGAGAGGAGGCTCTCGGGGTGACGG
Source organism: Thermoplasmata archaeon (assembly GCA_035625085.1). Classification (GTDB taxonomy): domain Archaea; phylum Thermoplasmatota; class Thermoplasmata; order Lutacidiplasmatales; family UBA184; genus Lutacidiplasma. The sequence continues at coordinate 19,041 of DASPQG010000026.1, read as the reverse complement.
GCGACGTGCTCCCCTTTCAGCTTGCGCGGGGCCTCGCGGATGCCGAACCAGATCGCGACCGCGCTCACGAACGCGAGCCCGGCGAGCAGGAACAGCAAGCTCAGCAGCGCGTCGCCGGCGAGGGTCCAGAAGTAACCGATGAGGACCCCGATGATCGACCCGATCATGCTCATCTCCTGGTAGGACGCGAAGGCGTTCGGCCGCTCGACGTCGCTGAACTTCTCGAGGATCAGGAGGTTCGACGCGCTGGCCCCCGCCGGAGCGATCGCCCCGATGACCGCGTAGAGGCCGTACAACTCTGCGAGCGAGTGCACCCCCGAGAGCAGGAGATAGAGCACGCCGAACCCGGCGAAATTGATGACGAGGAACGTCCGGCGGACCGGGTACTTGTCGGAGAGGTGGCCCCAGACGATCGACATCAGGATGACGGCGCTGTTGTAGAGGGTCGCGGCCACGGCGACGTTCGCCCACGAACCGTGCAGGGTGATCAGGATCAGGAGCGGGAGGGCGACCCCGAAGCCGGAGGCGGCGGCGTTGATTGGGACGAACGCGAGGAGCCACGGCCGGGCCAGGAGCCGGCTCGGCCAGGTCCGAAGCGATAGGGCCATTATCGAATCCTAGGCTAAACGGGGGTTACTTAAGCCGCCCCCACTCGAGTGGCGGTGGCGTCCTCTCGCGGATTTACTCTCGGGGCGCGGCCTCTCGTTCCTCGACACGCTTATTAGCTGGATACCTTCTCGCGGCCCTCGAAGGAGAGTCCCGGCGTGGCGATTGGCTTCGTCCTGATCAGCACGGCTCCGGCCAAGGAACACGAGGTCTACACCGAACTCCTCCGGGTGAAGGGGATTGTCGAGCTGCACCCGCTCTTCGGGGAGTACGACCTGATCGCCAAGGTCGAGGCCGAGGACTTCAACGCGCTCGGCCAGCTCGTCGTGGACAAGATCCGCTCGGTCCCTGGTGTGATCGACACGAAGACCCTGACAGGCATCAAATTCTGAACGGTGGAAAATGATCGATCTAGTCGCTGCTACGGTGGACTTCTCGAAGTGGTACGCGTTCGTGGCTGTCCTGCTGCTCGTCTTCGCCCTCTTCCTCATCCTGGCCGGGATCTTCACGGCCTACTTCGGGAGCGGGAAGAGCCGGACGATCGGCGTGGCGCTCCTCGTGGTCGGTCTCGTGGTCGGCATCCTGGTCGCCTACCTGTACCACGCTGGGTCCTTTGGCGCCCCCTCGGGTGAGCTTGGGTCGCTGATCTTCCAGTCGTTCCTCGTGATCGTGGCTGCCGTCATCGGCGCGTTGGTCGCCATCGGGATTTTCCTAGTGGCGATCATGAAGTCGTAGACGGTCCCCTCTGTCGCCCCCGGGGCCCTGTGCCGCCTCTACCGGGGCCGAGCCGCGGCCGTCTCGTCACCGTCACGAGCGACGTCGGCTCGGCGTACGCCGCCCAGATGAAGGCGGCCCTGATCGCCGGCGGTGTCGATCCCGCACGAGTGATCGACCTCGCGCATGACCTCCCCGCTCACGGGGTACGGGAAGCCGCGTTTCTCCTTCGGGAAATGGCTCGGGCGTTCCCTCCCGCTTCCGTCCACCTCGCCGTCATCGACCCGGGGGTCGGCGGCCGTCGGGCCGCGATCGCCGTCGTGACGCGGGCCGGCCCCATCCTCGTGGGGCCGGATAACGGGGTCCTGATGCCCCTCGCGAAGGAACTCGGGTTCCGGGCCGCGTTTCGCATCGAGCCGACGAACCTCCCTGCGCGTCCTCGCGTCGGCACCACGTTCGATGGACGGGACCTCTTCGCGCCGGCCGCGGCCCGCCTCGCCACGGGAGGGCGGCCCTCCGATCTAGGGCCGCGCGTCGCCGCTTCTCCGTTCCTCATCCCCTCCGCGAAGCGAGCGGGGGACCGGATCCGCGGCGAGGTTCTGCACGTCGACCGGTTCGGCAACCTGATCACGAACGTTCCGTCGTCGTGGGTCGGGCGGAGCGCGAAACTCCTCCGCCTCCGCGTCGGCCGAGCCGGTGCGCGCGCCGTGCCCTGGGCCGTGTGCTACGAAGCCCTCGGGCGGGGGCGACTCGGGACCCTCGGTTCGAGCTTCGGCCTCGTGGAAATCGCGGTCGGCGAAGGACGAGCTTCGGACCGCCTTCGCGCGGACGTCGGAGCCTCGGTGGAGCTCATCCCGTCGCCGGCGCCGACTCGGCGGGGTGAAAAGGCTAATAGCGCGCGGCCTAGGAAACGAGGGTAGCGATCCTTACCGGGCGGGCATCTCATGGCCAAGCGAGACTACTACGAGATCCTCGGGGTGCCGAAGACCGCGAGCCCGGACGAGATCAAGCAGGCCTACCGCCGACTCGCCCGACAGTACCATCCGGACGTCGCCAAGGAGAACCCGAAGGCGGCGGAGGAGAAGTTCAAGGAGTTCTCCGAGGCGTACGAGGTGCTCGCCGATCCCGAGAAGCGACAGCGGTACGATCAGCTCGGCTTCTCGGGGGTCGAGCCGGACTTCGGTCCCGGCGGGTTCCACTGGGAGAACTTCACGCACATGGGCGACCTCGAGGACCTGCTCGGGGCGTCGCCGCTGTTCCAGCAACTGTTCGGCAGCTTCGGCATGCCGTTCGGCGGAGGCATGGGTCGGCCGCCCGGCGGCTTCCGGGGGAGCGATGTCGAGCTCACGATCCGCCTACCCCTCATCGCCGCGGTCCAGGGGGCCCATCCCACGGTCGAGGTCCCGCGCAGTGGCCCGTGCCCGGACTGCCGGGGGACCGGCGCCCGAGACGGAACCGCCCTCGAAACGTGCCCGGAATGCCACGGAGAGGGACAGGTCCGACGTGTCCAGAGCCGCGGCTACACGCAAATGATCACAATCGGCGAATGCCCGCGCTGTCATGGGCGCGGCCATCTGATCCGGGAGCGCTGCCCCACGTGTGGCGGGAACGGAAGAAGGACGGACGTCGAACGGATCGAACTTACGGTCCCCCCGGGGATTGACGACGGTTCGGTGCTCCGGGTCCCGGGGCACGGAACGGCCGGAGCGAGCGGAGGGAGGCCGGGGGACCTGTTCGTCCAAGTCGTCTTCGAGCCGTCCTCCCAGTTCCGCCGCGAGGGCACGGAGCTGTACTCGGAAACGACGGTTCCTCTCGCGACGGTGGTCCTGGGCGGCGAGGTGGAAGTCGCCACCATCGACGGCCGGGCCCAGCTCCGCATCCCCGCGGGCACCCAACCCGAGACCCAGTTCCGGCTCCGTGGCCGGGGGTTCCCCCGGTTCCGCGGCGCTTCGCGCGGTGATCAGATCGTCACCGTCCACGTCGAGATCCCCCGCTCGCTCTCCGCTCGCGAAAAGGAGCTCGTCCGCGAAGCTCTCGGTGTCGGAGGCTCGCCGACTCCGAAACGGGAGTCGCTGTTCCGACGACGCTCGTCGTGAGGACCATGCCCGAGGAGTTCGAGGCGGCTCCCGAACAGTACTTCAGCGAGCAGCCGCGCGCTCGATCGGAGCGGACCGAGCGCCGGTTCCTCTACCGGGGCGAGCTGCTCACGTTCGTCGTCGACACCGGGATCTTCTCTTCCCACGGACTCGACCCGGGGACGGCGCTTCTCATCGAGAACCTCTCCTTGCGGCCGACCGACCGGGTCCTCGACCTCGGATGCGGGTGGGGCGCCGTCGGCGTGGCGGCGGCCAAATCCGCGAGCGACGGACACGTGGTGCTGACGGACGTGAACCGTCGGGCGACGCGCCTCGCCCGGGAGAACCTCGCTCGGAACCGGGTGAAGAACGCGGAAGTGCGTTCCGGATCCCTCTTCGCCCCCGTGGCCAACGAGTCGTTCGACGTGATCGTGACGAACCCCCCGTTCCACGCCGGCCGCGCGCTCGTGCTTCGGATACTCACGGAGGCGTCCGACCATCTGGTCCCGGACGGTCGGGTGGTCCTCGTCGGCAAGGGAAGCCAAGGCATCCGGTTCTACCAGGCCTGGCTCGAGGCGAACTGGCCGGGGCCGGTCTCGGTGCTCGGCCGAGGATCGGGCTACCGGGTGCTCGAGGCGCGGCGAACCTCCTCCGCTCCCCCTCCGTCGCCCCCGGCCGGGCATCGGGCCGGTCGCCGCCGTTTCGCCGGCCGAAGCCGTTAAGAGGCACTTGTTTCTCGGCGGCCCCGCCCTCGAGGAACGAGGCGACATCCCGCCTCCGGCGGGTTGTCCGACCACTTCCGGTGAGGCTCCACCCGTAGGGGAGTGACCATCGCGCCCAAGGAAACGAAGGACGCCCCGGCCGAACCTGCCGCGCCTGCCGCGGACGCCGGGCCTGAGCCCGCTCCGGAGAAGGCGGGGCGAAAGGAGAAGCCCGGCAAGGGGAAGGAGTCGAAGGAAGCCAAGGAAGGGAAGGCCAAGGCGAAACCGGGGGCGCCCGGAAAGAAGACCAAGGTCGTCCCCGACAACCCGAACTTCCGCTACATCGTGCGCGTCGCGAACACCGACCTCGACGGGACCCGGCCGACCGCCCTCGCGCTCACCGGTGTCCGCGGAGTGGGGCTCCGGATCGCCGAGGTCGCCTGCCGCCTCACCGACGTGAACGCGAGCGAGATGATCGGGAACCTTCCCGAAACGACCGTCGACGGACTCGAGACCACCCTCGGCGCGCTGGCCGAGAAGATGCCGGCTTGGATGGTCAACCACCCGCACGAGCCGCTGGCCGGCGAATCCCCGCACTACGTCGGCCCGGACCTCGAGACCCGTCGGCGCGACGACATCAACGTGATGAAGATGATCCGGAGCTACCGAGGCGTCCGCCACGAGCGCGGCCAAAAGGTCCGCGGGCAGCGGACCCGGTCGAACGGACGCACCGGCATGGCCGCCGGTGTCCTCAAGAAGGCCGCGAAGGAAGCGGCCGCCGCGGCCGCGAAGGAAGAGGCGCCCGCCGCCGCCCCGGCCGCGAAGAAGGAGTAACCGATCCGCGATGGGCGATCCGAAGTTCTCGAGGCGCACTTACGATACGCCGAAGCATCCGTGGGAAGCGGCCCGGATGGAGGAGGAGCGCAAGCTGCTCCAGAAGTACGGCCTCAAGAACAAGCGGGAACTGTGGAAGGCGCAGTCGATCCTCCGGGGCTTCCGGGGCCAGGCGCGCGATCTCCAGGCGCGATTGCGGGTCGGCGAACCGCAGGCCCGGCGCGAGACCGACCAGCTCATCGGACGCCTCACGCGACTCGGCCTTCTCCCCGTGGGCACTCCGACGATCGACGACGTGCTGGCGCTCACAACCGAAGACCTGCTGCAGCGCCGGTTTGAATGGATCGTCTTCCACCGGGGACTCGCCCCGACCGCGAACGGGGCCCGGCAGTGGATCACGCACGGGCACTTCTCCATCGGCGACCACCGGGTCACCCGGCCCGGGTACCTCGTACCCTCGGCCGAGGAGCCGATGATCGCCTACTGCCCGACCAGCCCTCTTGCGAACGACGAGCACTCGGTCCGGGTGGCGCTGCGCGAGCGTCTCCAAGCGCATGCCGCGCCCGCCGCTCCCCCCGCGCCCGAGCCCACGGAAGGGGCGTAATCCATGGCGAAGGTCGGCATCGCGCACATCTTCGCGAGCTACAACAATATCCACATCACCGTGACCGACATCACCGGCGCCGAGACGCTCGCGAAGGCGACTGGCGGGATGGTCGTCAAGGCCGCGCGCGACGAGTCGAGCCCGTACGCCGCGATGAAGGCGGCCGACCAGATCGCCGCGATCATCAAGGAGAAGGGATACGAGACCCTCCACGTCCGCGTCCGCGCCCCCGGCGGGAACCGTTCGCGCTCCCCCGGACCCGGCGCGCAGGCCGCGATCCGCGCTCTCGCGCGGGCCGGAATCCGGATCCAGCGGATCGAGGACGTCACCCCGGTCCCCCACGATGGCACGAAGCCGAAGGGCGGCCGCCGCGGCCGGCGGGTGTAATCGATGCCGATCACGGTCCAGGAGCTGACCCCGAGGTCGACGGCCCTCGAGCTCGAGGGCGTCAGTGCTTCCCAGGTGAACGCGATCCGGCGCACGCTGCTCTCCGACGTCCCGAAACTCGCCATCGAGGACGTCGAGTTCCACCTCGGCCCGATCCGCGACGAAGCCACGAACAAGGACTACGACTCGTCGACCAGCATGTTCGACGAGGCGGTGGCGCTCCGGCTCGGCCTACTGCCGATCCCGACCGACCTATCGCAGTTCCGCCGCAAGTCGGAGTGCGAGTGCGGAGGGGCCGGCTGTGTCCACTGTCAGGTGATGTTCTCGGTCGACAAGAAGGGACCCTGCACCGTCTATGCGAAGGACGTCGTGCCCCTCGGGGACAGCTCCCTCCAGATCCTCGAGCCCGAGGTCCCGATCGTCCGACTCGGTGCGCGCCAGGCGTTGCTGGCCTACATGACGGCGGTCGTCGGCACCGCCCGCGACCACGCGAAGTGGCAGGTCGCCCACGGTGTCGGCATGTACCCGCGCCCCCACGTCCGGATCGCGAAGAAGGAAGGCTGCTCGGACGCCTGTCTGAAGCGCACGGCGGGCTCCTGCCCGGTCAAGATCCTCGAGTTCGCCGGAGGGAAGCTCTCGGTCACCGACGAGCCGAAGTGCATCCTCTGCAAGGCGTGCGAGGAGACCTGCGAGCACGGCTCGATCAAGGTCGCGGCCGATGAGGAGGCCTTCTTCCTCCGGTTCGACACCGATGGGTCGCTCACGGCGCGCGAAGCGCTGCGCTTCTCGCTCAAAGACCTGAAGCGCCGCTTCGAGGAGCTGCGCGAGGCGATCCAGGCGATCCCGTAAGACGCGACGGGCTCGTCCAGTCGTACCGCAGGAGCGCTCCGATCCGTCCGAGCGCCGTTAGCTTCCGGCCCGCCTCTCCCTCATCGCGCACCACGAACAATCGCACCCGCGCCTCTCGAGCCCGGTCGAGGAGCGCGGCGGCCGTGGTGTCGGGCAGCAGCGACTCGGAGACGAGGATCGTTTCGGCGGCCCCGGCCTCGACCGCTTCGGCGACCTCGACCGGTCCGATCGCCGCGCGCAGCCCGCCCGCGAGCGCCCGAACGAGGCGTTCGACGGCCTCGGCCTCTTCCGCGGCGACGCTTCCCCGCAGCGCCTCGGTGGCACGACCGGACTTGAGCAGCTCATCGACCCCCACGCGACCGGATTCGGCGGTGGGGTAGAGGCGCGTCTTGCGGGCGAGCGCCGGGTCCTCTTCGGTCAGTCGGTGAGAGAGCTCCTCCTTGAGAAAACCGGGGCCCGCGATCACGACCGCGGTCGCTTCCGCTCCTTCGCGGCGGATGAGGCCGACGAGCTCCGAGATGTACGCGCCGCGGTCCTTCTCGGCCTGGCCCCCCTCGTAGCGCTTGCCGGCGAGCGTGCGTCGCAGGTCCACCACGGGCTCGATCGACCGACCGCGCAGGCGGACGAGCGAGGAGTCCCCCCAGTCAACGGCGGCGACCAGGATCGTGGGATCTCCCTTTCGGTCGAGCCCCTCCTCGAGGATCGTCCGATCCCCGGCGGTCCACGCGGGCTTCGTGACGGCGACCTCGTCCCCCTCGGTGAGGTCGAGCGTGTGGTGTCGTCCGAGGTCGAACGGGCCTTCGACGATCGGCCCGGTGACCCGGACATGCTTCGAGAACCCGTGGAACTCGACCTGCTCCGCCCGGACCGTAAGGAAGACGCGTCGCCGGGTCCGCTCCGCACCGGCGACGTCGGGAGGGGCCTCGGGATCCCGCCGAGTGGTGGAAGCCCCGACCAAGTCGCCGGAACGGACCAGTCGCGCGATCCGCCAGAGGTCGCTCGGAGTCTCCAGGCGCAACCGCAGAAGGCCGGTGGAGTGATCACGATGCAGGAGTCGCACGGCCCGCCCCGAAGGGCCGAGGACGTGCGGCGAGTACAAGCGGGTTTCGCCGAGAGCGCCCTGCCCGCCGACAGGCTTATTGTCGAGGGCGCGGGTCCGTCCATTCCGGGAGGAGGGATCCTCTGAGCCGGTACGGAGCGCTCTTCCGGCAGCGCTCATTCGCCGCGTTCCTGACCGCGGGCGCTCTCCAGTTCGCCGCACCGTCGGCGGTGCTCGTGGTCATGCTCTACGGGATCGCGCTCGCCTATCCGCCGGCGCACCGGGAGACCTACGGCGCCCTCGCGCTCGCGTTCCTAGGGCTCTCTTCGACGATCCCGACCCTCGCCGCGGCGTTCTTCTCGGGGGCCCTCGCCGACCGGTACGACCGCGCGTGGCTGATGAAGAGCGTCAACCTTCTTTCCCTCGTCGCGACCGCCGGGCTCGCGGCCGATCTGGTGTTCCTGCCCTCGCAAACGATCTCGGTCCCCGGACCCGCGGGGTTCTATCTGCCCCTCTGGGTGCTCTTGCTCTACCCTGGATGGGCGATCGTGGCAGCCTCGACGACGCTCTTCCGGCCCGCGTTCAACGCCTCCGTGCCTCGCCTCGTGGATCCGACCAGCCTCCCCGCCGCGAACGGGCTCATCTACGCGGTGGCGGCCGGAGTGAGCGGCGCCGCGAGCTTCGGGGTCGGAATCGTGCTGACCTTCACCGCGCCAGCGTACGCCCTCGGCGTCGCGTTTGTGCTGTTCTTCCTGACGCAACTGGCGCTCTTGTTCGTCCGGGCCGACCTCTCCGTCTCCCGCCGAGGTCCCCCCCGATCGCTCTCGAAGGAAGCAACCGCGGGATACTCGTTCCTCGCTCGTCGCCGGGGGCTCCTCGAGCTGACCGTCACCGCGCTCGTGACGAACTTCCTCTCGGCGGTCGCGCTCGTGGAGCTCGCCCTCTACGTGGCGAGCTGGCTCAACCTCAGCCAGGGGTTCTGGTACGGCGCGATCGTGGGCACTTCCACGATTGGCGTCACGGTCGGATTCGTCGTGGCGCCGCACCTTCGGTTCGAGCCCCGGGCCGGTCGTGCGATCATCGTCTTCACGCTCGTGATGGGGCTGGCGATCCTCGCCCTGGGCCTGGTCCGGTCGATCTGGCTCGCCCTGCCGATCGTCTTCGTCTATGGGCTGATGCCCGGGATGATCACCACCGTCTTCCTATCGACCATCCAAGCGACCGTTCCGGACGAGATGATGGGGCGGGTCTTCTCCGCCGACGAGGTCGGGAGCATGGCGCTCATCCCCGTGGGCCAGTGGACCGGCGGTCTCGTCACCGTCTCGGTCGGGGTCCAGGCTACCTACCTCGACGCGGGCGGCGCGATCGTCCTCTTCGGGCTCGTCATCGCCACCGCCTTCGGCTCGATGCGTCGACTCGGGTATCACCCCGAAGAGACCCCGGCCCCGGTGCCGGCCTAGCGGGGTCCGTCCGGCGGGTAGAGGACCCGCATGCGCCGGGCATCGTACCACTCACGGGTCGGCCCGAGCGACCGCACGAAGCCGAGCCGGGCGTAGAGACGGAGCGCGCGCTCGTTCCCTTCCGTCACGTTGAGCACGATCGACGACTCGTTCCGGAGCCGGAGGGCCCGGACCGCGTCGCCGAGGACGGCGCGGCCAAGGCCTAACCCTTGGTGTCCGGGATCGGTCATGATGTCCACGAAGAGGACTCGCCCCGTGTAGCGCGTCGCGATGGCGGCCGCAACGAGTTCTCCCCCTTGAACGGCTACCGACGACCCGGGCGACAGAACCTCCCCGTATCGACCGGTGAAGTAGTCGCGGAGCTGACGATCTGCATCCCGACCCGGATCGGGTTCTTCCGTGGCCAGGAACCGGTCGAGGTGGTCTTGATACGCCCGCTCGTGCAGACGCGCGAGACGCGGTTCGTCCTCCGCGCGCAGAGGCCGAATCTCGACCCCCGTGAGGCGCATCGTCGCCGGCGCGGGCGCGGTCGGAGGAAGTACCATCTCCAAGCGCCCGAAGGGGGCGAAACCTCGGCCCCGCAGAAGTGTCGACTCTTCTTCGGGAGTTAGTCCTGCCAGCGGACCCGATAGAAAGGCGATCGGCCCCGCGGCTTTCTCGGCGGCTTCAAGGGCCGAGCGGTACCCTTCAGCGTCCGCGGTGGACGGGGTTAGGTAGAGGAGGCGGAGACCGACGCCGTAGGGACCCGCCGGCTCCCAGGTCACGATTCCCTGGACGATCCCCTCGGCTCGGAGGAGCCCCCCATTCGAGGTGCCCGTACGGATTCCGGAGGCGATCGTCGGGAGAAAGTCGTCGAGCTGTTCCCCCGGAGCGAGTCGGCTCCGCAGCGCGGCCTCGGCGAGCGAAAGGGAGGCCGCTAGGTCGAGCGGGAACGGCACAAGCGCAAGGGTCACGTCGGGTTCACGGGAGGCCTTGTATAAAGAGCGCCCATGGGGGGCGTGAGCAACTCCGCGAATCCTATCGGGGAACGGCGGGGAACGGAGCCAACATGCGGACCCTGACCGACCTCGCGGAACGCCTGGGACTTCGACAGAGCGAATTCCATCCCGCGGGCCGTTGGGCCGGCAAGGTATCCGTCTCGGCCGTGCGGGATCGGGCCACAAAGAGGTCCGGTGGGAAACTCATCCTGGTCACCGGGATGACGCCCACGAAACACGGGGAAGGGAAGACCGTCACGGCGATCGGTCTCTCGGACGGACTCAACCGGCTCCATCACCGCGCGATCCCCTGCCTGCGGCAGCCCTCCCTCGGGCCGATCTTCGGAGTGAAGGGAGGGGCGACCGGCGGAGGGAAGGCGACCGTCGAGCCGTCTTCGGAGATCAACCTCGGGTTCACCGGGGACATCCATGCCGTGGCGGCGGCCCACAATCTCCTCTCGGCGCTCATCGATAACCACCTGTTTCACGGGAACTCGCTCAAGATCGATCCGAACCGGATCCTGTGGCCGAGGACGGTTGACATGGAGGACCGGGCGCTCCGGCACATCACGGTCGGGATGGGCCACGATCCGCGGTTCGTGACCCACGACAGCTCGTTCGTCATCACCGCGGCATCCGAGGTGATGGTCGTCCTGGCCTTGGCACGGGACTATCCCGACCTCAAGAACCGGCTGGGTCGGATCCTCGCGTCGCTCACCACCGACGGCGCCGCCGTTCGCGCCTCTGATCTGAACGGCGCCGGCGCGATGGCCGCCCTCCTGCGGGACGCCCTCGAGCCGAACCTCGTCCAAACGGGCGAGGGCAACCCCGCGCTCGTCCATGCCGGACCGTTCGGCAACCTGGCCCATGGAACCTGCAGCCGGCTCTCGATGGAGCTCGCCCTCGCGACCTCGGAGTACTGTGTGGTCGAGGCCGGGTTCGCGACGGAGCTCGGCGGGGAGAAGTTCATCGACATCGTGACCCCGACGCTCGGGCGGAGCGTCGATGCGGCGGTGCTCGTCGCGACCCAGCGGGGTCTCCGCTATCAGGGGGGCGCGTCGGACGAGGAGGCGGAGCACGCGAACCCGGCGGCGCTCGAGCGAGGTCTCGAGAACCTCGCGCAGCATCTCGACAACATCGAATCCTTCGGAGTGCCGGCCGTGGTGGCGCTCAATCGGTTCCCGGACGACACCGCGGCGGAGACGAAGCTGGTCCAACAGTTCTGCCGAAAGCGGGACGTCGAGGTCGTCGAGGCCCGCGGCTTCTCGGACGGCGGGAAAGGGATGGTTGACCTGGCGCGGGCCGTCGAGGCCGCCGCAGGGCTCGGGCGCAAGAGCAAGCCGATCAACCGACCCGGGACCCCGGTCCTCGACCAGCTCGAGACGATCGCCACCCGCCTCTACGGGGCTTCCCACGTGAACCGCACCCCCGAGGCACTCGCCGACCTCGAGCTGCTGGAACGCCTGAAGGAGACCAGCGGGCCGGTCTGTATCGCGAAGACTCCCCTCTCGCTCTCCGACAACCCTCACGTGCTCGGTCGGCCCCACGACTTCAACGTCACGGTCGACCGATTGACCCGGTCCGCGGGCGCCGGCTTCACGGTCGCCTACCTCGGCACGATTGAAACGATGCCCGGCCTGCCGACCCGCCCCTCGGCCGAGGACATCGACCTCTCGCCGGAAGGCGAGGTGCTCGGCGTCCACTGAACGGCCCGAGGCCCGCCCGCTCGCTGACGGCGCCCGCCAAGGGGCACCCGTCAGTTCGTCCCGGCACGGCCGCCGTTCCGCTCTCGGAACAGAGCTCACCTCGAAGAACCGGTTCGTGCCCCCAGAGCCTTTCATATACCAGTTCATCGATATGCTGTTCGTCTGACAAAGATACGGGTCTTGTCTGACGGGCATGGTCGACACGTCGGAGCGGGTCACCGTACGGATCCCGCAGGAACTCCTCGAGAAGCTGAAGCAGATTCAGCAGACGAAGGGAACCCCGACGATCTCCGACACGATCCGGGAGGGGCTCGACCAGTACATCGAGCTGAACCTCCCACCCCAGAACATCCGCAAGGTCGTGGTCGAGCTCTCCCGGCAGGATAACAGTCGGCTCGAGGAGTTCGTCCGCGAGGGGAATTCGGTCAGTGTCGACGACGCGGTTCGTTCGGCGGTGCGCGAGTACATCCGCAGCCGTATCGAACAGCTCGGCCCGTCGGTCCGGACCCATCGAAGGGAAGGGGAACCGGTCGCGGCCGAGGGATCCCCTCCGCCCTAGGGGGCGAGGGGCGAATGACGGACGAGAGCCCCGTCGCGAACGCCTGGGGGAAGTTCGCGATGACGCCGTCGATCGGCGTCGTCGGGCTCGGCGGAGCGGGGAGCGAAGCGGTGCAAGACTTGATCGCGCTCGGCATCCCGAACGTCCGGGCGATGGCCGTCAACACGGACGCGGCGCACCTTCTTCGAACGGGCGTCGAGGAGCGAATCCTCCTCGGCGACCGGGAACTGCACGGCCGGGGGAGCGGCGGAGATCGGGCCCTGGTCCTGCGGGCGGCGGAGGAGGGACGGGACGAGCTCCTGCGTCGGTTGCGTCCCCTCGAGATCGTATTCCTTCTCGCCGGGATCGGCGGGGGCACCGGGAGCGCGCTGCTCCCGTACCTCTCGCGCGCCCTCCGCTCGACCCAGACGCTCGCCGTGCCGGTCGTCTTTCTCCCGTTCCAGGTCGAGATCGACAACAACCAAGCCCGACGGGACAACGTCGAGGCGACCGTGGCGGAGCTCGAGGAGATGGGGGGCCTTCTGGTCGCCCTCGCGAACGAGAAGCTCCGCCGGTTCGAAGCGCTCCCGATCCATCGGGTCTTCCACGTCCGGAACGCCTACCTCCATTCCCTCGTTTCGAGCCTCGTCGATATGGTGGAGAACCCGTCCCAGCTGAACGTCGACCTCGCGAGCCTCAAGAACCACCTCCGCGACTCCGGCCTCTCGACCCTCCTGGTCGGCGAATACCACTACTCCGAGCCCGAGCGACTCGTCCAGCAGGCGATCTCCGACTCGCTGCTCGACTACCACCTCTCGGACCGACCGTCGGCGCTCGTCCACCTCGACGGCGGGTCGAACATGAGCCTCCGGACGCTCGATCGCGTCCTCCGGTCGATGAGCCAGCGTCTCAATCAGCCCGACCGCCTGGTCTTCGGGACGCGCGTCCACCCCGAGCCGCGCGAGGTCGTCCACCTGACGGCCGTCATCGGCGGGCTTCGCTCCCGATCGGTGCGGGAGGCGCTCGAGAGCCCGACCGAGATCCTGCGCCCCGTCTTCGTCCACTGAGTCTCACGGCGGCGCGGGCGGCGCCGACGCCCGACCGGCCTCCCGAAGATCCAGCTCGTGGTGGACGAGGTCGACGACCTGGCTCGTGCGCAGCGACCGGGGACCGACCGACACGCGGGGTACCCCCGTGGACCGGAGGAGTTCGCGTTCCTCCTCGGTGGGGTCGTACGGGTCGGAGATGATCGCGGCCGCATGGCCGCCGGGCGACGCCCACATCTCGATCGGTTCGCCGTCCTCGCAGAGCCAGATCGGGTTCGGGTGACGGACGAACTCCCGCAGCGCGGACGCGGGGTCCACCGGGGCGACGGTGAGGCCGGGCGACGACTCGAACGGGTGGGAGAAGCCGACCGCCCGGACGAGGGCATTCTTGAGGAGGGCGGCGGTCGATCGCTCGTCCGGGTTGAGGTAGCGCAAGCGGCCGCCGACGAGGTCGATCCGTCTCGCCTTCGGGGGCGGTTCGGCGACGAAGAGGACGGTGAGTTCCGTGTCCCGCCGCAAGTCGTTCGAGAGCGTGAAAGCGGTCGACACGGCCCGGGCGATTTCGTCCATTCGACCGGCCCCGCCGGCGAGGTCGTTGAGGGTGAACTCACCGCCGGTCGGAACTCGGTGGGCGAGGAGGAGGAACCGACGCATCCGCGACGGCGACTCCCGCCGTCGGTTAACTAACTAGCTAACGAACCCCGCGGGGAAAGGGGGCTACGCCCGGCTCACTCGTCGCTGACGGAGCCGCGTCGGCGGGGAGTCGGGGGAGCGGGCGGGGCCGGAGCGGGGTTCTGGCGGCGCTCGAGCCAGATCTCGTCCCCGAGCTCATGATATACGGCGTGGGCGGCCAGCCCCGTGCCGGTCTCACCGTGGGGGAGCAGGTACGCGCCCGAACGGTTGGCGTTCGACGAGTAGACGACCTCGGCCTCGCCGGCGGCGGCCATGGCGGCCGACTCCTCCCGCGCGAGCTCGAAGATGCGCTCCTTGCGGAACATCCAGTAGTGGATGCGCCACTCGCGACCGTCGTAGAGGGTCGTCTCGTCCCGCTCGGTCTCAAGGATGCCCGTGTCCTCGAGCATGTAGAACGTGTCGCGGTCGTCCGGTTCGAGCACGTTGTCGATGATTCGCTCGTTGAAGCCGAAGAAGTTGAGGACATGCGCGGCGATCGACCGCGCGTCCTCCGGACGCATCCCCTCGTGGCCGACCGACCTACGAATCGCCTTCGCGAGCGAGTCGAAGTCGACGGGTCCGGAGGGGTAGGACAGCGCGGCGTCGGCGGGGATCCCGGCCCGGGTCGTCGTCACGTCCTTCTCCGTGCGGAGCGGCACCGGATTGCGCAGCGTGTAACGCTTCGTACCCGAGCCCTTGGAGGTTCCACCCGCCGAGCTCCGCATGGATGGAATCTATCTTTCGGGCCGGTATAAGTAACTATGGAAAACCGCGAGTTTCCGCGCTCCACCGGTACCCTGCGGACAGCTTCCGGAACCTCGAAACTGCGCCCCCGGAGGCGGTTCCCCCGCAGGATTTACCGGCCTAGAGAACCACCCGTCGTCCGCGCCCGACGCGCTGGAGTGCTTCGACCGCCGGACGCCACTCCTCCTCCTCGATCCGGTACTCGAGTTCGGAAAGCGTGGAGACCTCTTTCGGGAACGGGAATAGCGAGCGTGTGATGTACACCCTTGCGAACGGCCCTCCCGTCGGGCCGGACCACGCCTTCCCCGCCTCGACGACCGAGCGGTACTCGTAGTACTCGGGCGCCGGCACGAACCAGACGATCCGATCGTCCGTTCCCCTCAGCTTCGGCCCTCGGGAGTATACGTGGAGCCCAAGGTGCTGGACCACGGGGGTGGGGAGCGTGAAGAGGTGGCGTTCTCCGGGCCGGGCGGACGCGATCAATCGGTTCCGGACCGTCTCGATCGCGAGCGCCTCCCGCGCCGGATGGGAGGCAATGACCCGGGCAATCCCGGGGCCGCGGGCCA
Organism: Thermoplasmata archaeon; assembly: GCA_035625085.1. Taxonomy (GTDB): domain Archaea; phylum Thermoplasmatota; class Thermoplasmata; order Lutacidiplasmatales; family UBA184; genus Lutacidiplasma. The sequence continues at coordinate 3,523 of DASPQG010000026.1, read as the reverse complement.
GGAAGGAGATGGTCCGGCTCGGGTCCCGGTTGGCGCCGGCTTCCGGACGGAAGCAGATCAGCTCGGCGACCTCGGCCGGCAGCTGCATCGTGAGCCAGGTCGGGTGGGTCGCCCGGACGATCACGTACTCCATCGGATACCCTATCGACGGGCGGGCGGTATAAGAATTCTGTGCGCCGCAACCGAGCGTCGTTCACTCGCGGCGCCGAAGCTGGGCGATGCCCGCGGCGACGTCGCGAAAGTCCTGGGTCACGAGGGCGAGGTCGGCGATGCGGGCCACCTCGGGGTAGGGGGTGTTGAGGGCGACACCCGCGCCGACGAGACGGAACACTTCGGCGTCCGACCATCCGTCCCCTACGTGGACGGTGGAAGAGGCCGGCGTCCCGATCCGCGAGAGTAGGGCCCGGAGGCCACCCGGCTTGTTGGCTCGAACATCGACCGGTGGACCGATCCGTCCCTCATGGACCGACTGCGCCGTGATGGCCTCGGAATCGTCGAAGCCGAAGGTACGACGGTACCAATCGGCGACGTAGGTTGGGTTGTGGGTAAGCAGCGCGACCCGAGCCCCTCGATCGTGGAGTTGACCGATCCCCTCCACGATTCCGGCGAGCCTCGGGGTCCGCTCGAGCACGGCCTCCACTTCGGGCACGGTGTGGCCGGTGGCGATCCGGAGCAGGTTCGTGAGGTGGGTCGGCTCATCGATCTGATGCGCGAAGAACCCGCGGTTCGTCTCTTCGAAGGCGGGGAGCCGGCCGAACGCACGGGCGATCTCCCTCCAGCCGTGGACGAGGGTCAGGGTGCCGTCGATGTCGACGGTGACGAGCCGCCAAGGCATCCGGGGCTCCACGGCCCCCCCTATGAGCGGCTCCCGATTCCCATCAGGATGCCGCCGACCCATAGGGCGACGATCCCGGCGGCCGCCACCGGAAGGATCGTCGAGAAGCTCGCCGGGTTCGTCGGGAACAATAGCACGAGGAGGAAGAGGCCGACCAGCGTGAGCAGGAGGCCGAGACCGATCCTCGCCTGCTTGGTTAGTGTCGGTCGGCGTCGGGGTCGGCTCGGAGCCGCCGGCGAAACGGACACGGGCGGTCAGTTGACGCCGGGAAGATAACCGTGGTGGGAGCGCGCGGAAGCGGCGCGTACGTTCATCGCCGGGCCATAATCTCGCCGTCGGAGATCAGATGGTGCGGCGGCAGGCTCTCCGCGATCGCCGCGCCCCGTTCCGCCGTGGCCCGCCGGGCCGCCGTGATGGAGCGGACAAACGGCCGAGCTGCGATCGGCGAGAAAAGGGTCGTGAGGAGCCCGACGCCCGCGACGACGGTGTAGACCGAGGCCGTGAAGTAGTGCTCCTGGAGCAGGATCACCGCCATCGCGAGCTCGACCGCCCCCCGGCTCGATACCAGCATGCCGGCGCAGAGGGATTCGTTTCCCGACCAACCGAGCGAGCGCGTGAAGGCGCTCCCGACGAACGCCTTCGAAAAGAACGCGAAGATCGCGAGCGAGGCGAATGCGAGGATCGTGAGAGGGCCGGTGCCGAGGGTGGTGAAATCCATCCCGAACCCAACGAGCGCGAAGAACAGCGGGATGAAGAATCCCCATGTGATGGCGTTGAAAATCAGACTGATGGTGCGATGTCCGGCCCGCCCGGCGCTTTCCGGAGTGATCAGTAGCCCGGCGTAGAAGGCGCCCACGATGAACGTGAGCCCGAGGAACTGGGAGTAGAGGGCGGCTCCGAGGCCGGCGACCATCAGAATCCCGAAGCCGGCCTCGCGGGACCGCCAGGTCAGCCGGAACCGGTCCACCCACCGGTCCCACAGGTGGTACTGCCGCAGGCTCTGGAGGCCCATGTGGATGGCGAGGATCGTCGTGAGGAACAGAGAGACCGTCACGACGGCCGTCGCGATATCGAGCCAGAGGTTCCCGGTCGGGGACTCGAGCCGCAGGAGGATGGCGAACACCGTCACGGCGGCGAGCTCGTTCACCACCGAACTGTTCATCAGGAACGCCCCGAACCGGGTGTCGGCGAGGCCGAACTCCTGGAGCATGATCCCGAGGACGGGGAGGGCCGTGATCGAGATCGTGAGCGAGATGAACAGCGTCTCGTCCGTGGGGTACGTCGGGTAGAGCAGGCGGACGAGCCCCGCCCCGGTGATGAACGGGACGAGGAAGATCGCCAGTCCGAGCGCCGCCGCCGCAGGCCCGGTGGAGCGGATCTGCGCGGGGGTGACGGCCAGCCCCGCCATCATCAGGATGAAGAATGTCGCCAGGAACTGAATCCCCGTGAAGTCGGCGGAGATCCCGGAGGACCCGGTGAGACCGAGGTACGGTCCGAGGAGGGTCGGCCCCAGCATCACCCCGACCAGGATCTGCCCGACCAACGCGGCGATCCCGAAGCGGCTGAGGATCTCCCCGACCAGGATGGAGAGACCGACGAGCAGGAAGAGACCCACAATGAACTCAGTGGTTGGGTCCATCTGGCCGTCCGGTGTCCTTCGACCCCGCGGCCCAGCGCCTCGGGACCCTGCGTCGTTTCAGGGTTGAAGGGGCGGACCCGGTGGCCTTGCAAGGAGAGAGCGGCGCCCGCGTTAACAACTTTTGGCCTCTCTCGATGGCCGAGCCTCCTTCCGCCCGAATCGGTAAGTAACTGCCCCGGCTCTCGACCACGTGGATCGACGGACCTCTTTCCGGCCGCGATCGCCCGATCCCCGGGACCGTGCCGACGAGGTGAGCGAGCGGCGCTCGCGGGCCCTCGAGGAGCCGCTCGATCTTCGGCTTCGGCAGCGGGAACCGTACCCGATCATCGAGGTGCGCAACCCGCTGCATGGGACGGCGTACCTTGTGCTGCGGCCGACCTATCCGGAACGGACTCCGGCGTTGTGCACTTGCACCGATTTCGCTCGACGGGGGCTTGGCACGTGCAAGCACATCGAAGCGGCCGACCGCTGGCTCACGAACCACCCGACCGCAACGCCCCCTCCGGGAACGAAGACCAGTTTCTCGCTGGGTCCCGTCTGGCAGGAGATCGACCGACGGCTGGAACGGGAGTCGAGGCCCGGGCGGCCGGCCAGCCTCCGCTTTCGGGAAGCGGGGGCGGTGCTGTTCGAAAGCCGCCGCTGAGTCCGAGCCGCCGCGAGTGCAGCGGAGAAGGAAGAGGAGAAAGAAGGGGTTCGCTCAGGGGAACGGATCCGACCCGGCTCAGCTCGACATCCCGGGGGCGCTCTTCAGCGCCCGGATCTTGTAGTACTCGGGGTCGACGATGACCTCGCCGTTGACGCCCATCGTCTCGACGGTCTTGAGCGTGAGGCCGCTCGACGCCTTCGCCTTCTGCCACTCGGGGATCGGGATCGAGAACTTCTTCTCGACCTCCGTCCGGTAGATCGGACCCGAGTTGTACGAGCAGAACGGGATGATCCGCCCGTCGGGGACCGCGTAGTGGATGTCGCAGCGCATCAGGCGCTGGATGTCGTAGTCGTAGGCGTCCTGGAAGTGCATGTTCCCGATGTAGAGCGTCCGCCAGGTGAAC
>DASPQG010000025.1:0-8519 GCA_035625085.1 Thermoplasmata archaeon | reverse complement strand
TCCCGTTCCTCCGAGAAACCCGGCTCGTTGTCCCGGGCCAACCTCTCGATACGAAATCGCTCGCCGACTTGTAATACTTTCGTCCGCGGAAGCGAGATCCCTCGGTCAGTTGCCTTTCCTGCGGATCTTCACCTCGTCTTCCGACCAATCGAAGCGGAGCCGACTGCGCGGCTGCCAGCGCTTCCGGCGGTCCCAAAGGGCCCCTGCGAGCAGCGGGAGACCGACCGATGCATCCACGTGGGCCATGGCTCGCGTGGCGGTCCGGGAGATCTTCCCCCAGGACTGCGCCTCATCGAGCGTGCTGCCGGAAAGCCCACCCCAGTGGGGAACGTCCGTCGTCAGCTGAAGTGCGTAGAAGTGGCCTTCTCCCTCACGGCCGAAGGCGTAGTTGGCCATCACGATTCCATCGTTGATCCAGTTCTTCGGAGTCCCCCCACCGATGTAGACCACCGCGGTCCGCGGGGATTGAGAGAGGATCTGGACGAGTTCGTAGTTGTCGCGTACCGCATCGAGGATGAACCGGTCCCTCCGTCGTCGGTTGGCCTGGTAGTAAAGCGTCAGGCCGATCCCGATCGAGCTGTCGATAAGGGCCGGTGAGAACACCGGCACTCCTCGACGTGCGGCGGTCGCAAGAATCGAGTTCGGGTCCGGAAACCGTGACCCAAGGAATCCGAGGTACTCGCGGGAGGACGCTGGACGCCGGGGGAAGTCGTTGGTGATCCGCCCGATCACGCGGTCCGTGTCTTCGAACTTGAGCTCATCGACGTACGTGTCGTAGATCCGGTCGAGGTAGAGGTCGCGCAGGCGCACGTCGTCGGCGGCCGGATTTCCGATCCAGTGTCGTCCCCCGACGGATTGATAGAGGTCCTGGTACAGCACCGCCCCTGTCGAGACCACGACATCGACGACTCCCCAATCGATCAAGTCCCTCAGGACCTTCCTCAGTCCCGCGGCGATCAACGGGCCGGCGAGCCCAAGGAACACCGTGGGTCGCTTCGGGTCGTGGAGTGCGTTCTCCCAGACCTCGAGGCATCGGCCGAGGTTGCGCGCCTGGATGGACGTCGATTGGAACTGCTCGAGGAGACCGCCAACGCCCCCGCGCTGCGTCACGTCGACCGCACGGACGGCTCGCTTCAGGTAATCGCGACGGCGCTTGGTCATCGAGGGCGGCACGCGCGCCCGAACCCGGCCCATCTCTTAAACGCTCGCTGACCGAGCCGGAATCCCATCCCCCGGCGTTTGGGAGAGGGTTAAATCCTATCGAAAAGGATACGACTCGAGGGTTCCGGGTGCCTTCGACTCCTTCACCGGTTCTCCGCGCGGTCCAGGGCCTCGTGGAGAATTCGGGCCGCACACTCGTGATTGCGGGTCCCCCCGCGAGCGGGAAGTCGGCGCTCCTCGAGGAGGTCAAGGGCCTGCTTCGCGCCCAGGGGGCCCGGATTGTGGAGCTTCAGGGGAGTTACCGCGGACGATCGATCCCGTACGGGGGGCTGACGGGATTGCGCCCCGAATCGGGACCGGCCCCGCTCGGACCGACCGGGCCGCCGGATTCCGAAACGAACACCAGTGAGGTCACGGACGACAGCGTTCCGCTGGGGACGCCGGTCATCCCCTATCTCTCCGAACGACTCCCTCGGAGCCGGCGGAGCCGGGGCGAACGACCACGGATGTCGTTTCTTGGCCAACCGATTCGGGGGCGGGCGGCGAACGAGGGGAATCCGGGCGCATACTGGCGAGAGATCTTGCCCGAGTTCCGCGGCGAGAATCGTCATGCCGTGGCGATTCTGGTCGAGGACGGGGCGCTCTTCGACGCGGAGAGCCGCGAGTTCTTGGTTTCCCTTTCCCACCGGGCCCGACTTCGGCCGTTGCTGATCGCCGTCACTCTCGACACGACCGTCCCGGGGTTCATCCCCTGGGAACAGGCGTTTCTGGGACGTGGGGACGTCGACTGGGTGCGACTCACGACCTCCGCTCCGGACCCCCGGGAAGCCCATCGGTTGAAGACAATCTGGGACGAGCTTCCGGCGGTGACCCAGCGCGTAGCGGGCTACGTCTCGCTCCTAGGGGGCTCGACCGGGGAGGTCGTCCTCTCTCGGGTCGCTCGGCTCAACTTCCCGCAGCTCGCGGAAGCGGTCCTCCCGGCGACGGGAGTCGGACTCCTGAAGGTCCAAGACGGTAAAGTGACGATCCCGCACCTCGCCTGGATTCCACTGACGGCGGACCAGCTGCCGGATGCCCAGCGAAAGGAGATGCACCTCGACATCGCGAACGCCCTCTCGGCGCTCACACACGAGCCCAACTTCGCCCGGCGCGTCGAGGTCGCGCGCCACTACCTTTCGTGGTACCCGGGCCCGATGGCGCTCCACCACCTCCTCGAAGCGGCCGAACTCGGCCTCGAGTTCTATGCGTTCGACACGGCCGAGGAGCTGATCGCCGATGCGATTGGCTGCCTCGGAACCCTTCCCCCCATCGAGCGGGATCCGCTCGAGCCCGAACTCCGTCTTCTCCACGCCGAAGCGCTGTTTGCGGCGGGACGGCCGGCCGAAGCCGAAGGGGAGCTTCGGGAGGGAATCGACCGGGCCCTGCACGCGAACCTTCCGGCAGGGCTGCTCGCCGAATGGGTTGAGCCGCTGGTCCTCTCGATGCGAGTCACCGGGCCCCGGCCGTCCCTCGCGACCACCCTCATGGAGCTCGCCGAGCGATGCCACGACGCCGACCAGATGGAGCTGGAGGTGCTGTTCATGGCGATGATCGCCGAGTTCCACTACGAGCGAAACCTGCCGCTGCAGGCACGGGAGGAGTCGCACCGGGCCGCCCGGCTCGCTCGCCGACTTCCGGACGGTCACCTCCAGGCAGTCGCCCTTCTCGCCGTGGGGCTCTCGCGCGTCGAAGGAACGCCCGCGGAGCAGGAGCTTGCGGGAAGGTTTCTCGGGGCCGCTCGGACGCTGCTGGGGCGGGCCCGACGGTGGGAGCTCGATTACCTCGCCGAGGATGTCGAAGCGCGGCTGCTCGAAGCGCGGGGCGAGGCTCCCCGCGCGAAGGAACTCCGGGAACGCAGTCTGCCCGGAGTGCTCCGGGCCAAGCTTCCGGCCGTCGAGCTCTACCACCAGCTGGGGATCGCCGAGATCCTGCTCAACCGAGGCACCCTTAAGGGAGTGGACGCGGCCTTGACCCGGGCCCGCGCGATCGTGGATCTTCTCCACCTGATTCCTCCCTCTCCCGGTCTCTTGCGGCTATGGATGCTCGAGGGACGTCTCAGCGCGCTGAACGACGCCCTCGAAGAAGCTCGGGATCGTTGGGAGGCGGTCGCCGATGAACCGGTCGGGGACGGGATCCCACGCCTGCGCGCCGAAGCGCTGGTGCGGCTCACGCTCATGGCGTATGTTCAGCACCGTGGGGAGGACGCGGCGGAGCTCAACGGCCAGCTGGCCGCACCCGAGGTCCGGGCCGCGCTTCCGGCGGGATCCGAGAAGTGGATCGAGGACCTCGAGCGACGGGCTCCACAGAGCGACCACGGCGGGAGCCCGCTCCCGCCGATGCCGCACGGATTAGACCGGGCGGAGAAGGCTGAGCGTGGGGAACACGGACGGCACTAGTCCGTAGGCGATCGTAATCGCGCCGACGACGACCAGGACGGTCACCACGACCCGGTGGAGCAGCCGGGGATCGAGCCGCGCTCCGAGGCGGGAGCCGAGGAAGCAGTTCCAGGCGGAGACGGTCGCGAGGGCAAGCGCCCCCGCGACCAGGACGATGAGCCACCCGAAGTCGGTGACGAACACGATCTGGAAGATCATCGTGGTGTCGCCGAGCTCGAGCAGGAAGATCGTGACGAACGCGGTGATCAGAGCCGCCTGCGGCGTTCTCGGAAGCCGGTTCGGGTCGTCGGACTCTGGGTGAAAGTACAGCCAGACGGCATAGCCGATCAGAAACAATCCCCCAGCCACGCGGAGGAGCCCGATTCGGCTCGGCCCGATCACGTCGGAGAGCGCGGAGCCGACGGTCACGGAGATCGCGCTCGTCAGGACGAACGCACTGGCGGCGCCGACCCACGACTGGAACGGGTGGGAACGGGCCGCGAGAGCGATGAGGGCGAAACTCGTCCGGTCGAAGACCTCGAGGACCGCGATGACCACGAAAACGACGACGAACCCTCCCACCCACGCGAAGTCCACGCGCGCGACCCCCGCTCAGGCGAGGTGGTTGAGGAAGCTATCGACCCGACGGTCGCAGTAGGCGCATCGGAGGACCACCGGGCGGCGTTCGGTGACCTCGAACTCGCTCTCGACCGGCTCGGGCTGGTTCGTGATGCAGTTCGGGTTGGGACACTTCAGGATCCCGACGATCCGGTCCGGAAGGTCGACCGATCGCTTCTCCTGGACCTTGAAGTCCCGGATGATGGAGATCGTCGCCTGCGGCGTGATGAGCGCGATCGCGTTCACTTTCCTCGGCGAGAGCTCCATGTTCTCGACCTTCACGATATCCTTCCAGCCGAGCTTCCCGGACCGCACGCGGATCGCTACGCTGACCGTGGAGTCTTTGTCGAGCGACTGCACGTTAATGATCCGGAGCACGTCCAGCGCGAGCCCGCTCGTGATGTGGTCGATGACCGTGCCGTTCTTGATCGGGGTGATCTTCAGCTCCCGGACCATCGTCTATCCCCCCTTCTTCGCGCCGCCGAGGACCGCATTGAGGAGCGCCATCCGCACCGGCACCGCGAGGAACGCTTGGCGGAAGTAGGCGGCGTGGGGCGTGTCGTCGACCTCGGGCGCGATCTCGCCGGCGCGCGGAAGCGGATGCATCACGATGAGCCGCGGCTTCGCGTCCTTCAGGACGCCCGCGTCGATTCGGTACGAGCCGGCAACGCGGCGGTAGTCGGACTCATCGGGAAACCGCTCCTTCTGGATTCGGGTGACGTAGAGAACATCCGCGTCCCGGACCGCCTTGTGGACCTCCGGTTCGGTCGATACCTTCCCGCCCATGTGCTCGAGGCGCTCCAGCACCTCGTCGGGCAGCCCGAGGCTTTCGGGCGATGAGAGAACGATCTCGCTTCCGAACAGAGCGAGGGCGTGCGCGAGGGAATGGACCGTCCGCCCATACTTGAGGTCGCCCAGCAGCACGATCTTGAGTCCCGACAAAGTGTCGAACGCCTCCAGCATCGTGGCGAGGTCGAGCAACGTCTGCGTGGGGTGTTGGCCCGCCCCGTCCCCGGCATTGATCACGGGACGGTCCGACGCGCGCGCCGCAAGGCGCGCCGATCCTTCGTTGGGGTGGCGGATGACGATCGCCTCTGCGTACCCCGACAGCATCCGAATCGTGTCGTAGAGGCTCTCCCCCTTCCGCATCGAGGAGGCGGCCGCGTCGGCGATCGTGATGCAGCTGCCACCGAGCCGCTGCACCGCGGACTCGAACGAGAGACGGGTCCGGGTCGACGGCTCGAAAAACGCCATCGCAACGATCTGATCCTCGAGGGGATGCACCACCTTCTTCCCCTCGGCATACGGCACCATCTTCCGAGCCGAGGCCAAGACCTCCTCGATCTCCTCCCGAGAAAGGTCCCGAATGGAGATCACGTCGCGGCCGTGAAGCGACATCTACCGCGTGAGAGGGGGCTACGGCTTAAGACATTCCTCCGGGCACTCCGTACGGCGCGTCGGCGGAGCTTCACGCAAGCCGTATGGACTTCGCCGCCGCACTCCTTTTGGTGCCGGCCCGGGACTGGTCCGCGAGCACGTGGAGCCTCTTCCTCGTCGTCGCGATCATCTGGGGGCTCAACTACATCTTCGTGAACATCGGGCTCGCCTTCTCGAGCCCGTTGTGGCTCGCCGCCCTGCGGGCGGTGTTCGGCCTCGTCGGAAGCGCGGGGATTCTCGCGGTGATAGGAGGGGGCGGGAAGCTCGACCGACGCGGCAAGCGGGACGCCGTCTTGATCGGCCTTCCGAACATCACGGTGTTCTTCGCATGCTGGTTCCTCGCCGCCGGCAGAATCCTACCCGGCGTCGCCGCGGTGACCATCTACACCTTCCCACTCTGGGTGGCGCTCCTCTCTGCCCCCGTCCTGCATCAGCGTCTCACCGCTCGGCACTGGGCCTCCGTCACGGTCGGATTTCTCGGCATCGTGCTGGTCTCTCAGATCGGGGAGTTCACCGGGACCCGCCTTCCGCTCGTGCCGATCGTGGAGCTCCTCGTCGCCGCCTTCGCGTGGGCGATGGCCACGGTGGTGATCCAGCGTCGATTCCGCCCGAGCGAGATGCTGGAAGCGAACGTGTACCAGCTGGTGGGCGGCACCGGGGGTCTCCTCGTGCTCGCCCTGGTTGCGGCGCCGTCCGCGCTTCCGGAGGTGACCCAACCGGAACTTTGGGCGACCGTATTGTGGCTCGGAGTTCTCGGAACCGCGATCGCGTACTCGGTTTGGTTCTATCTTCTGGGACGAACGCGAGCCGCGACGCTCAGTGCGTATCTCTTCCTGGTCCCGGTGGTAGCGTTCGCTGCGTCGGCAGTCGTGTTCGGCGAGCGGCTCACGTACCTCCAGCTGGTGGGGGTCCTCTGCGTTCTCGCAAGCATCTACGGGATCGGTCGGGCGCCGGGGAACTCCGATTCGGCCGGCGTTCCCGAGGCGCGACCGACCTAATCCGAAACTCCCGTTGCGGGGCCCGAAGCCCGGACCGGAGCTCTCGCATCGCCCGGGAGAGGAGGGGGCGGTCCGGGTCGGACCACCAGGACCGGACAGAGAGCGGAATTCACGAGACCCGAGGAGACGCTGCCCACCAACAGTCGACGCCCCGGTGAGAGGCCGCGGGAACCGACCACCACGAGGTCCTGCGGATTCCGAGCGAGGTACTCCAACAAGGAGTCCAGCACCTCCCCATGGAGCGTCACTGGCTCCACGAGACGGGCACCCTGCGCGAGCGCCCGGTTGCGCATCTCGTCCAGCATCGTCGCGAGGGTCCGGCCATCTTCCGAAATGGGCACCAGGGCCTCGAGGCGGGCGACGTCCTCTCCGAGCGCGCTGGGACGGACCACCGCGATCGTGAGCGTGGACCGGAACCGCCCGGCGATCTCACTGGCCACTTGCACCGCCCGTCGCGCGTGCACCGAGCCGTCAAACCCCACCAGAATCCGCTCGAACATCCCTTGGTCCATCCCCGAAAGGCGTTCGCTCCTTTAGAACGTGTCCCTAGCGACCCGACTCATCCATGCACCGAACCATAACTCTGGTCCCCCGCGGAGTATCTTCGACAACCCGCTGCCCGGGAGTTTCTCTCCGTGGCCGTTCGGGGTTCAGAAAAGTGGCGCCTCGAAGTCGTAGTGCGCCGAGACGGTCACCGTCGTACCAACGTCGCCGCAGTTTGTCGCGGCGAGCAAATACGTAACGACCGTCGACGAGAAGCTACCGCTCCCGGATACCCCCGTTCCGTTGTAGACGACCGGCCCACCGGAGAGCGGGCTCACCGTGAGCGTGACCGACACGGCGGGCGTGGTGAGCCAGGAGAGGTGGATGGTCTGTCCACTCGAGACGTCTAGCCCCTCGGTCGACCTTCCGCACCCAGGCGCGGCGGCCGCGGACGAGTGGAACTGAGTGCGATAGGCCACCTGCCCGGGGAACGGGACGAGGTACAGGGCCGCGAGGACCACGCTGAGTCCGACGAGGGCTCCCAGGATCGCGAGAACGACTCGACGCACGTTCCGTCCGAGCCCGAGCCGGGAGGATTGAGGAGAGCGACGGAAACGGCCCTTGCGGGCCGATGTCCCAGCAACCGCTCTCAGCTGTGTAACGGCGGGGAACGGCCCACCGCACCGCTTGCGTTGTGTCACACGCATTGTCGCTCGAATGCGACCCCACGATAGATTGATTCCGCCGAGCGCGTACGTGCGGTGGCTCGGGATTCTGGCAGTTGTTTCGATAGGTGGCCGACCCCCGGTCGGGTCGATCGCCGACCTCGTGACCGCCTTCCGCCATTAGTCGATCCTCGTCTCGAGGCTCTCAAAAGATACTGCGGGAGGGCCTCACTGCCCTCCGGCGATGTGCGCGGGCTGCGAGCGTTCCCTCGAAGCCGTAGTGCCGGGAGGGCCTAAGTGCAAGTGCGCCAAGTCCCGCATCGCGGGGAACGTTCCTGCGGTGGAGCGGTCCGCCGGGTCCGCGGAGTCCGGGCTCGCTCCGGGGTGCGTCGTTTGCCGTCACTTCATTCTGACGGGACACAATCAACCCAAGTAATCCGCCTGCACCCCCTCCGAGAGCGACAGTCGCAGGCTCCGACCCATCGACCGGATCACGCGAGACGGGATCTCGAAGTGGTGTTCCCGAGGGACTCAGATCCGCGTTTCTGAGATCAGCTCTCCGGACGGAGGAGTCGCCCGCACTTTTCGCAAAATCCGGACGTGAAGGAGTTTCTCGCGCCGCATGACGGACAAAGCATGGTCGCGGGGCGGCGGGGAGGGCCCCCGGTCTTGACCAGCAAGAAGGTGCCGACGATGACTAACACCGCGCCCGGGCCTACGAGGGCTGCAGAAACCAGTTCTAC
>DASPQG010000024.1:0-4639 GCA_035625085.1 Thermoplasmata archaeon | reverse complement strand
GCGATCTTGTGGGAGAGCAGGTTGAGCGGGAAGTTGAACGGGCCGATCGCGACCACCACCCCGATCGGGTCGCGGACGGTGAACAGGAACCTCTGCTCGTTGCCCGGGGGCCGCTCATAGGCGTCCGCGGGGAAGCTCTCGCCGGTCAGCTGCCGGATCTCCTCCGCGGCGAGCTCGTAGACGCCGACCGCCCGGTCGACCTCGACGCGGGAGTCGACGATCGGTTTCCCGACCTCTGAGGCGATCAACCGGGCCATCGTCTCCCGGTCGTCGCGCAGCCGGGCCGCCGCATCCCGCAGGATCTTCGCTCGCAGATGGCCGGGGGTGGCCCCCCACGACTCCTCGGCGGCGGCGGCCGCCTCGACGGCGGCCCGGGCCTCCCCAGCGGAGGCGACCGGCGCCTCGCCGATGGAGCGGCCCGTCGACGGATCGACGACCGAGACGTACTTCCCGCTCGCCGGGGGCCGCCACTCGCCCCCGATGAAGAGCGAGCCGCGCCCGCCGGTGGGAATGCCCGCGATCACGGTCCCCCCAACCCTACCCTAGCCTAGGCCGGGTCGCCGTACACGGTGTAGTGCCAGCCCTTCCGAGCCTGCCCGGTGAGGTCGATGTAGATGTTCTTGACGACCGTGTAGTCGTAGAGCGAGTCGGTCCCGAGGTCCTTGCCGAAGCCGGACTGCTTGAACCCACCGTGCGGCGTCTCCGAGCCGAGCGGGAGGTGGTCGTTCACCCAGACGTCCCCGAATCGGAGGGTGTGGGCCGCCTTGATTGCCGTCCGGACGTCCTGGGTCCAGACGCTGCCGGCAAGCCCGTACGCCACGCCGTTCGCGATCTCCATCGCCTCGTCGAACGTCGAGAACTCGAGCACGTCGAGCACCGGCCCGAAGATCTCCTGCTGGGCGATCGTCATGTCGGGGGTGACCGAGTCGAAGACCGTCGGGACAACGAACGCGCCCTTCGGGTGCTTCTTCTTGTCGTCCGTGCCACCGATCTTGAGCTTCGCGCCCTCGTCCTTTCCCTTCTCGACGAACTCGAGGACCCGCTTCTGCTGGATGGGGCTCACGAGTGGCCCGAGGTCGGTCTTCCGGGAGAGTTGGTCGCCGATCCGGATCGTCTTGACCCGGTCGAGGAGGTGCTGAACGAACTTCGCCCGAACGTTCTTGTGGACGATGAGACGCGTCGCGGCGGTGCAGTCCTGTCCCCCGTTCACGAAGCCCCCGACCATCGCCCCCTCGACGGCCGCGGCAATGTCGGCGTCCTCGAAGACGACGAACGGGGCCTTCCCACCGAGCTCGAGCTGAACGCGCTTCACCGTGCCGCTCGCGGCCTCCATGATCTTTCGCCCGGTCGCGGTGTCCCCTGTGAGGCCCACCATGTCGACCTTCGGGTTCCGCGCGAGCTCGTCCCCGACCTCTCCACCGGGTCCGGTCACCACGTTCAACGCGCCGGCCGGAAGCCCGGCGTCTTGGAACGCCCGCGCGAGCTCGAGCGACGTGAGCGGAGTGTAGCTCGCGGGTTTCAGGACCACCGTGTTCCCGACGATGAGCGCGGGGGAGATCTTCCAGACGGCCATCATGATCGGGTAGTTCCATGGGGTGATGCAGCCGACCACCCCGATCGGCTCCCGTCGGAAGATCGTCGTTCCATCCCCGGTGAACTCCCCGGGGCTCTTCGCGTCGAGGGTACGGCCCGCCCCGGCGTAGAAGATGATGTTGTCGATCGAGAACGGAAGGTCCCCATCGGCCGCCTGCTTGATCGTCTTCCCCTGGTTGCGGCTCTCGAGCTCCGCGATCTCTCCGAGGCGCTGCTGGAGGAGCGCCGCGGCCTTCAGAAACACCTCGCCCCGGGCGCGGGGAGGCAGCCGGGGCCAAGGGCCCTTGTCGAACGCCTCGCGCGCGGCGTCGATCGCCCGCCGGACGTCCTCCCGGGACCCCTTCGGCACCGTTCCGAGGGACGAGGCGTCGTAGGGGTTCGAGACCTCCATCGTCTCGCCCCGGGACGCCGCCTCCCACTCTCCGCCAATCAACATCGTACGGTCCATGGCCCTACCCCGATTCGCGGAGCCCGCCCACGCTAAAGATGTTGCCTCAGCGGGCGCGCTCCGCCGGCGCATACCATATCAAGGGGGAGCTCCTTCGCTCGGGCGCCTTTCCCGCGGGTCCTGATGAATCCGCTCTACCGGAACTGCATTGCGATTGCGATCGTGGTAATCCTGATTCTGGCCGTGGTTACGCTCCGGGTCGTTACCCAGTCCTGCCTCACTCAGAAGAACCCGATGCTGGTCGACCAGTCCGAGGTACCCGACTCCCTTGACCCCGGGGAGACGTTCTCGACTCCGGGCTGGGCGGCAGTCCAGCAGGTCTACCAAGGTCTGGTGAACTACAACGGTTCGAGTTACACGACCTTCCTGGGAGAGCTCGCCATCAATTGGACCGAGTCGACGAACCAGCTCACGTACAATTTCACCCTCTACCCCAACGCTCACTTCTCGAACGGCGACCCGTACAACGCCTACGTTCAGTGGTTCAGCTTCTACCGCAGCCTCCTCCTGGAGGGCGGCCCCTCGTTCATCCTGGAGGAGAACTTCTTCTCGACCGACTTCAACGCTTCCAACCCGCTAGGCTATCTCTCGAACATCACCAACGTCACCGCCGCGAACGCGACGCTGGTGAGCGACCTCAACAGCTGGAACTTCTTGGACCCCAACGCGACCGAGATCGCGCTGATGGGCACGGCGAACCAGTCGTTCCGCGTCCTGAACCCGTACGAGATCCAGCTGAACCTCGGCTACGGCTATCTCGGGACCCCGTACACCTACCTGCTCGCCTCGATCTCAGCCCCCAACTCCTACGCGGTGGACCCGGCGGTGGTGCAGGCGAATGGAGGGGTCGTCGAGGGCCAACCGAACGCGTACCTCAGTGTGAACATGCTCGGTACCGGGCCGTTTCTGATGGCCTACTACAACGGGCTACCCGGTGGCGGCTACTCGCTCGTCCCGGATTCCCACTACTGGGCGAAGACCGCGGCGCTCCAGGAGCCGTGGAACAATCTGATCCAGCCTGCGAACACGACCGTCGACGTCGTCTTCCAGAACTCGGTCGACATCACCACGAACGACCTGATCGTCGGGGACGTGGCGGAGGCGTCGTTCGCCTACATCGGACCCGGCACGATCCACGTGCTGCAGGGGAAGAGCTGCCTCGTCGTTCAGATCCTCCCGACCGTTTACGGGTCGACGAGTGGATCCTGGTGGGTCTACCTCAACCAGAATCAGTACCCGTTCAACAACCTCTCCGTGCGCGCGGCCATCGCGCACGCGATCAACTACAACCAGATCATCCAGCAGGCGTTTGGCGGCTACGCCTCCCAGTGGGTGGGACCGGTGCCGCCGGCGTACCCGTACTACAACCCGGCCAACTTAACGCCCTACCAGTACAACCTCTCGCTCGCCCGGGAGGAGATTGCGGACTCACCGTGCGCCCACAACGCCTGCGCCGGCATGTCGATCAAGTACGCGTACCTCGACACCGGCATCGACTGGGCGGAAACGGCCCAGTTCCTGAAGCAAGACCTCGGTGCCATCGGGATCAGCATCAACCCGATCCCGATCTCGCTCCCCGACCTCTACGAGGAGCAGGCGCTCACGAACGGGGTCTGCACCACCACCACGGGAGCGAACGGCGGTCCGTTCTACATGGGCCAGGAGTTCTACACGTCCGACTACATCTCCCCGGACGACTGGACTCAGAACGACGCCCAGGCCGCCGGCAGCGCGAACCTCTGCATGTCGGAGTACAACAACATCACGGTCACCAACGACACGTACTTCGCGGCGGGCTCCTCCAACGTCACCAATCTCACCGAGCTCTACACGAACATGACCGCCGCGATGTACTACAACTACACCGACATCTGGCTCGTCGTGCCCGACGCGGTGAACGTCTACTCGACGCACCTCCACGGGGTCATCACGAACCCGATGGCGAGCGCCGAGCCGTATCAGTTCATCTTCAACACCCAGTGGGCGTCCGACCGCCCGCTAAGCCGGTGCCGGGGGCGCGGGGGGACCGGGCTCGGTAGAGAGGAGGGACGCCGGTGCGATGTCCGCGACCTCCTCCGCCCGGTGGCACGACACGAGGTGCCCCGGAACCCCCGGGATCTCACGTAGCGGCGGGTATTCCGCCCGGCAGCGGTCGACCACGAAGGGGCACCGGGCCGCGAACCGGCACCCGGGGGGAGGATCGACCAGAGAGGGGACGTCCCCGCCGATCCGGAACCGGGTCCTCCGGCGACGGGCATCCGCCACCGGGACGGCGGCGAGCAGGGCCTTGGTGTACGGGTGGATTGGCTTCTCGAGGACGCCGTGGACGGAGCCGACCTCGACGATGCGTCCGAGGTACATCACCGCCACTCGGTCGGCCACGTACCGCACGGCGGCAACGTTGTGGGTGATCAGGAGGTAGGCGTACCCCCGCTCCTTCTGGAGCTCGACCAGGCGGTTCAGGATCTGGGCCTGCACGGCGACGTCAAGCGCGCTCGTCGGCTCGTCCAGGATGACGAGCTTCGGGTTCACGATCAGGGCGCGGGCGAGCGAGACCCGCTGCCGCCCCCCGCCCGAGAACTCGTGGGGGTACTGGTC
>DASPQG010000023.1:0-23331 GCA_035625085.1 Thermoplasmata archaeon | reverse complement strand
GTATCTGGAGCTCGGGGCGTCCATCGAGAAACAGTCCGGATGAGCCAGGGGGCGGGAGGCGCCGACGGGCAGGCGATGCCGTCTCCAGAGGAGCGAATGTCTCAAATGCCGGCCCACCGCCCATCTCTTCCGATGCGCTCGGGGCCAGAGGGTCGAGACCGAGGGGACCGCACCCCCCGGCATCTCCCATGACGGGGAACGGTTCGACCGAAGTGATCTACGCCAAGGAGTGGCTGGCCCGTTTTCGCAATCGATACGACGCCGAGGCTTCGGACCCTCGCACCGCCCTGGGTCTCTTCTACGAGCGCCACCGCCGGTACGTAAGCGCGTCGAACCAGCCCGAGTACACCTACGAGGAGTGGAATCGAACGTTCGCCACCTTCCTCGCCTCGCTCGCCCGTGACTTCGGTCTCGTTCAGGCCGCCGGTTGGACCGACGCGCCGCAGCTGATGTGGCTCTGGCACGGACTTCCCGACCGGCCCGCCGTGGCGATCCGCGAGGTGAAGGTCGCGCGGGATGCGATCGTACAGGAGGAGGTTCCCTCCGCCGTGAAGACGGGAGCCCTGTTGACCGTCCTAGTCATCTACCCAGACTTCCCCGCGCCGCCGGGCACTCAATCGATCGAGGAAGCGACCGAGCACTGGCGGACGAAGGTCGGCGAGGAGCTCTCGCAGCTCGGCCTGACGCGAGAGTTCCTGCTGACGACGATCAGCGCATCCGACTGGGAGATTCCGGCGGCCTGGAAGGGATTCGCCTGGCGCCCGAGTGAGCGCTCGATGACCCCTGTAGAGTGAGGGTCTGCCCGTTCGGTGGAGTCCGTCACCGGCCCGGACCAGCCGGAGAGCCGAGCCGGACCCCAAAGAGGATCTCGCCTCCGACCAAGGTCATTCGACTGCGCAACCCCCAGGCTCCGAGCCCTCCCTCTCGGAAGCCGGGTTCCTTTCGTTCGACCGGTCGAAACCCGCGAGAGCGGAATAGGGCGATGGAGGCACCGTTCTCGGCTTCGGCGGCGCCGTAGGCGACTGTGCAACCTTCCCGACGGAAGAGTGCCAGCGCGTCGTCCAGCAGTCGGCCGCCGAGCCCCTCCCTTCGGTGGCCTTGTGCGGTGGAAAGATAGTAGACGTAGCCGACCTCCGGATCGATCCGTTCCAGCACTGACACGGCGATCACTTCCCCGTGCCGGACCGCCGCCCGGACCCACGTCGCGGTCCGCAGTGTCCGCTTGGCGTGCCACCGGTAGATTCCCACGAACCCGTCCTTCAGCGCCGGCACCGCACGCTCGCGGTCCGCGGGGGCGAGGTCAATGAGCTCAACCGGCGCGGAGGAGCCAGCGGCGGGGATTCCCCAAGGGCCTTCCTCGTCGCTCATGTGCGGATCCACGCGGACCGGAAGATGGCCCCGCCGGTTCCTGCCGGTCGGGGTGTACTCCATGACCGCCTACCAGCTTGAGATAAGACGCCGTCGACCGCTCCCCGAGGGAGGGGTGCGTTCGGAGATTTGCCACCGATAGGGGTCACCGAGCCAGGTACGAACAGTTCGTACGCGGGCGGCTTGACGCTTACGGGAATCGGTCGGCGGATCCGAAGAACGCCGTGAACGCTGAAGGTTGGGGCATTGCCATCTCTCTCGGGTTGCTCACGGTCGTGCTCACGGTTCTCGCGGGGCGTGGCTTCGTTCGGTTCTTCCTAACGCACCGGCACTCGCAGCTCGGTTGGGGCGTCGGGCTGGCATTCGGGGCCGTGGCGACCGGGATCGAGCTCGCGGCCTACGTGGCGACGGTCCCCACCGTGCTCCTGCAGGCTTACGTCTTCTTCTCCGCCGCGATCGTCGGCACGCTGTCGCTCGGCTCGGTCCGGGCGTTTCGTCGGCCGATCTACCGGAACCTCTACGCCAGTTACATCATCGGGACCTCGGCGGTGGTGGGATTGTTCTGTTTCCTCACCCCCGTGCCCGGTTCGATGGTGCAGGAGGGTGTCATCTCCGGCAATCCCCCGGCGTTCCTCCTCATCCTCTCCTCCTTGATCACCGTCCCGGCGACCATCGTGCTCCTTGGGTTCGCCGTGATCTCACTGCGGCGCGCGTTCCACTGGAAGGGCCTCCTCATGATCGCGGGGGCGAGCGTGCTTGCTGCCGGAGGGGCCTTCTACATCGCCTCGTTTCCGGTGGCCCTCTACTATGCCGAGTTCATCGGCATCGTCCTTCTGTTCGTCGGGCTCACCGACTTCTCTCGGTGGCTCAGCGTGGTGCCCGTGGCCACTGCTCGGCCGGCGGATCGCGTGGCGTGAACCGAACCGCCGGTCAGCTGCTCCCCGGAATCTGACGTTCCCTGACGACGCCCGGTGGGTCTCGACGAACCGGTAGCCGCCCCGCGTACGGTCGGGACGACGCTGGGCTAACGGATCAGCTCGCCGCGAGCGCCGCGGTGGAACAGTCGAGACACCATCCGTGCCCCTGAGAGGCGAACGCTTCCCGTAGGCAGTCCGTGCAGACCGGTCGAAGGCACTTGGGGCACGGGCCGCTCATGCGAAGGTTCAGGACGACCTTCGAGCAGGACGCGCAAACCGACCGAGCGTGGGAGGAGGCACTCACGGCGTGCGGGGAAGCGGGAGTGTCGAACCGGATGGGCGGCCCGGTCGCCCTCAGGTGAGGGGGGATGGGGTTCGCCGCCTCGGCGCTGAGTTCACTGGAAGGAGGCTCCGATTCGCGTTGGGTGGAGAGCCTCGGTCGACCGCTGGCTCTGGTCGGGGGGAGGTCGGTGGGCATCTCCGGCGTGTCCCCCTCGGGGCGGTCGATCGGCTCGGAACCATCCTCATCCAGCTCGGCCTCCGCTCGCCTGCTGTTCCCCCGTGACCGGGATCCATCCGGCCCCCGAGAGACAGGTTCTGGCCGA
Source organism: Thermoplasmata archaeon (assembly GCA_035625085.1). Taxonomy (GTDB): domain Archaea; phylum Thermoplasmatota; class Thermoplasmata; order Lutacidiplasmatales; family UBA184; genus Lutacidiplasma. Next base: position 20,441 of record DASPQG010000023.1, on the reverse strand, counting down.
GTTGAGGTAAAGGACCAGGACGAGGGAGTTCCGACCCGGTCCGGTGCGTCGCCGAGGAAGACCGTCCCCCGATCGGTGACGGGCGGGAACATGCGGTCGAGTTCCTCTTCGGAGTAGGGCCGCGTATCTCCCCCCGGGCGGACTACGTCGTCGCTCGACCCGGTGGCTTTGACATGGGGAGGCGTTTCTGTCGGTGCGCCGTTCGATGGAGGGACCGAACTGAGGCGAACGATCGGGGCGCGTCGTGTTTCGGCTTCGGAGCGAGGTGGAACGGCCGCGTAGTAGTTCCGGACCGGGAAGGCGACCAGAGTACCTGCCCTCCCGGGGGAAGTGACGACGGCGGACATTCGACCGCCGCCCTCGGAACCCAGCCGACGTGTTTCACGGGGAAGCCATGAGAGCCAGGTCTCGTCGCCCGGGCTCGTGGGCTTGGAAAGCACGCGCCACTCCGATCCCGCTGCGACCCCCGGCCCGCTCCGCCGGATCCGGGTTGGGACCGAGGGGCTGGGAGTCAGAGACGACGGTCCCGACAAACGTGGACGTCCCGTAGAACCGGGCGTACGTCCGGGAGCCTCTTCCCTGGCAGGCTCTCGGCTCGGCCCCGAAACCAGCGCGGACAGCACGGCCAGCCCGATCGCGAACAGGACCAGGGGCACGTACGGCTCGAGTTTCAGGGGATGCAGGAATAGAAGAACGAGCCCGAGCACGACCGAAGCGATCGCGGCAGAGACGAGAAGCATCGCCCGAACTCGGGCGGCAATTGGTCTCGAGCCGGCCGACCGGCTGGAAACGGGCGAGCTCTGCGGTACGCCGTTCATGTCGTGACCGTTGAAAGCTCCCGGGAAAGGGGGCCATGAACCTATCGAGCCACTGGAATGCCGAATGCCCGGGTCGCCGGGTCACGCATTGCGGGCGGGACCGTGACCCCGCCCTGGGAGAATCCCGTCAATGGGGTCCCGCTTCAGGCAAGAGTATAGGGTAGGGGAGTCCGTGAACACCCCCCGCTCGCCGGAGCGGGGCGGTAGGTCCACGCAAGCAACTCCCCCGGTGTCGCTCACCGAAGCAGCGCCCGGCTCGGGCGTTACTTCTTCTTGTGCTTGCCCTTCTTTGGCATCGTGGTGGGTCTACCCGGCCGGCGACCGAGTGTAGACAACGGTACAGCGATTCACGTATTTCAACACAGGGCCGATAGCTCCCGGATTTCGTACGGGTCGGTGGTCCTGCGCTGAATCCACGTCCCGCAGAAAGCCGTCGTCCTGGTTCGCCTCACTCCGACGGCCGCGCCTTCGAGAGAACGCCGGTGAGCAACGGAATCCGATCGAGCCGGACAGGCCGCAGGTCCCGGAGCGGCCCGGAGGAGATGCCGCGCTCGCACACAAGTTGATTGTGCTTCCAATCGTCGGTCTCCACATCGGCTCCCTGGAGTCGGAAAACGAAGTCGAAGAGGTCCCGACCGGGACCCGGCGAGTTGCCGAAACCGACCACGACCGAAAACCCCGCGCTCCGATGGAGGGAGAGGATCGGCGCGACGCGCTCCTCGGAAAACGTCTCTTCGACACGCTCCGCATTGGCCACGGCCACCACGCCGGGCCGTTCGTTCGGCACCTGCGACGCGAGGATCCGTTGGGACAGGTCGGGCAGTCGCAGGAACTCCGTGAAGAGGCGAAGCGACTCGGGCGGTTCGTCCGTGGAAATGACGTTCGAGAGCGGGAGGCTCGCACTCGTGTCGTCGGGCCGAAGGGCTCCCGGCGGATCGATCAGCCAGAGCCGGTGATTCGGGATCCACCCGAGCCGGATCGGGTCGGAGGAAGCCCGAGACTCGGACGAGCGGCCAAACTCGACCCAGTGGAAGTCGGGGTTTGTGGCCGCCGCAAGGGCGAAGATCGTGAGGTGGACCAGCGGCGGCGACGGTCCGTAGACGAACACCGAGCGCGGCGCGTCGAAGAGCCGGCCCGGGAAGACAGAAAGATCCTTCGCAGATTCGACGCCCGGTTCGCCCGGCGGCCGACGAGGAGGTATCCGACGGAGGGGCTCGGCGGGAGGGGTGGCAGATCCAGCCCCGGGCCCGGAATCCCTCGACGGGCCACAGGTCCCCGACCCCGTGCGGAGCGACATCCCAATGACGCGACCGCGTCCGCGGCGTACTCGTACGGCCGGGTAGCTCAAACACCCTCGCCGAACGCGTTCGGGGTCCGGGCGTTTTCGGGGTCGCCGCGCCCGATACGACTCGACTTCCGGTGGGGTCACCCCACCGAAGGGGCGGGTCCGCTGGGGCCCGAGGTGCTCAGCCGCGATTGCTCTGCCACCCAGGAGCGGACCCGGTGGTCGACCATCTCGAGCGGCAGGGCGCCCTCCTCGAGGACACGATCGTGGAAACCCCGCGGATCGAACCGGTCACCGAGCTCCTTCTCGGCGTGGGTGCGCAGCTCTCGGAACTTGAGCTGGCCGATCTTGTAGGCCAATGCCTGAGCGGGCCAGACGATGTAGCGGTCGACCTCGACAGCGATGTCCACCTCGCTCTTGCCAGCATTCTCCCGGAAGAAGCGGATGGCGCCCTCGCGCGACCAGCCCATGGCGTGGATCCCGGTGTCGACCACGAGCCGAATCGAGCGCCACATGTCGAAGATGAGCTGGCCCATCTTTGAGTACGGGTCCCGGTAGTGGCCAAGCTCCTCGCCGAGGCTCTCGGCGTAGAGGCCCCAGCCCTCGACGAACGCCGTGGGGCCCGTGAACCGCCGGAAGTCCGGGAGATCATCAATCTCCTGCGCCAGCGCGATCTGAAGGTGGTGTCCCGGGACCGCTTCGTGAAGGCAGAGCGCCTCCATCTCCCAGCACGGGCGGGCCCTGAGGTCGTACGTGTTCGCGAAGAAAGTGCCCGCGCGGCCGGTGGCCGGGGCCCCCGGCATGTAGTATGCCGCGGGAGAGCTTTTCGCTCGGAATTCCGGGACCGGCAGGACCCCATACGGAAGCCGAGGGAGGAGGCCGAACAGGCGGGCGAGCCCGGGGTCGGTTTTCTTCGCAATCACCCGGTACGTATCGACGAGCGATTCGGCGCTCGAGAGGAAGAACCGGTCGTCCTTGCGGAGGAACTCGAGGAACTCTGAGTAGCTCCCCGAGAAACCGGTCTTCGCCATGAGGGTCTCCATGGCGGCGCGGAGGCGGCGCAGCTCCGCGAGGCCGGTCTCGTGGATCTGCTGTGGGGTCATCGCGGTCGTAGTTTGGGTTCGGACGAGATGAGCGTACAAGGCCACCCCGTCCGGTTGATTGGAGACGCCCGCCTGGTCTCGACAGGCCGGAAGATACGTTGCTTCGAGGTACTCGAGCAAGCGGCGGAACGCGGGGACGATCCCGTTCGAGTACGCCTCCCGAGCCGCCTCGGTCAACCGACGTCGATCGTCGTCCGGGACCCGATCCGGCCAGTCCGTGAACGCGTGCAGCAAGGGACTCGCGAGCGCGTCGTTGGGAATCAGCCCCCGAAGCTGGTCCGGGACCCCCCGAACGGCGACCCGATGTGGGGTGAACCCCGCTCGGAGGCCGGCCTCGAGGAGAGCCCGGTTCTGCTCCACGGCGGTTCCCAGTGTCTTCAGCCGAGAGAGGATCGCCTCGTACTCGGAGACCCGGGTACGGGGCTGGATTTCGAGGATGTCGGAGGCGGTCAGGTGAATCCCCTCCATCTGGTTGAGCGGAACGCGGAGATTGTGCGGCATGCCGAGTTGGAACGGGAGCGGGTCGAGTCCGAAGGCGAGGCCCCGTTCGGCCCCCTCGAGGATCTCCCGATACAGTTCGTAGCTCGTGCGATCCCGCACCGACAGCGGCCGCGGGTCGATCCGTCGGAGAGCCGCGATGCTCTCCGAGAGGTGACGCCGGCGGCGTTCGACTCCAGCAGGAGAATCGTCCGTCCAACGGTCGTCGAACCCGGGGAATCCGAAACTGGTGGCCAGTTCCGGATACTCGGACAGCCAGCGCCGCCAATCCTCGGCAAAGAACGCACGCAGCTCCTCGGAACTTGGTTCCGGCATTCCCCGCTCACACCTCCCACTCGACGGGAGTCGAATGAGTAGCTGCGGGAACAGCGTCCGCTATTTGAGCAACCGCCGCACACGAAGTGCTGCCGCACCCAGGAGCGGCCCCGCGTACGCCGAAGAAAGGGCTATGCGGAGCCTCGCCTCCGGCGGACCGTGACCTCTCCGTCCGTGCGATTTCTCTACTCGGGGATACGCGTGCAGAATCTCGATCGTTCGCTTCGCTTCTACCGAGCCCTCGGGTTTCGGGTCCACGCTCGGGGCCGAATGGGTCACGGGGGAGAATGGGTCCACCTCCTCTTCCCCGGGTCTCGCCACCGGGTCGAGCTCAACTTCTATCCCAAGGGCAACCGGTTCTACGAACCGTTCCGCCACGGCTCGGAGTTCGACCACTTCGGGTTTGCCACTCGGGATGTGGCTGCGTGGCGCGCTCGGGCGATCCGTGCGGGAGGAACCGTAGTGGAGGATTTCCTCGACGGGAGGTTCCGGCTCGTCTACGTGAACGACCCCGACGGGGTGTGTCTCGAGGCATTCGGTCCCGCTCGACCTCGTCGCCGTCGTCGGACTCGTTCTCGAGCGTGATGCGACGCGGGTCGACCCAGAACACGAGGCCGAAGAATGCGCGCGCGCGGACCAGTCGCGGTGGCCTCCGCCCATCCGCTCTCGACGGCGGCGGGCCTTGAGGTCCTCCGGGCCGGGGGGAACGCGTACGATGCCGCCCTGGCGGTGAGCGCGGCCCTCCCGGTGGTTCAGCCCCACATGAACGGCCTGGGATCAGACTTCTTCGCACTGGTCCGCGAACGTTCGACGGTGGCCGTGAACGCGAGCGGTCCGGCGGGGCGGCACGCGACTCCCGGAACGTATCGCGGTCTCGGTTTGCGTCGGATTCCCGCCCGGGGGCCGCTTTCGTCGATCACGGTTCCGGGATTGGTGGCCGCGTGGTCGTTCCTCGGCCGGGGCGCCCGGCTGCGGCGCCATCGGGTGTTCGCTCCCGCGATTCGGCTCGCGGCCCAGGGTTTTCCGGCCAGCCCGAGTCTCGCCCGGGCGGCGCGAGCGGTGCGCTGGGCCGATGATGACTTCCGACGTCTCTACGGTTCGGTCCGGGCCGGGGTGGTTCTCCGCCAGCCCACGCTGGCGAGAACGCTTCGCCGGATCGCGGACGACGATGGACACGGTTTCTACCATGGACGACTCGCGCGTCTGCTCTGCAAGAACCTAGGCGCGAAGGGTGGGCTGCTGGACCCGGACGACATGGACGAGTTCTCCCCGAGCATCGAGCGGCCCCTCCGGGTGCGGTACCGGAAGTACACGGTGGAGACGAATCCGCCGCCGAGCCAGGGCGCGACCGCCCTGATCTGGCTGAACCTGCTCGCCCGAGAAGACCTTCCGGGAACCGAGCCGCGCCGGTTCGCCCCCACCCTCCGGCGGACGATGCGTGTCGCCTACGCGTATCGGGCCACGTGTATCGGGGACCCGGATTGGGTGCGATTCCCACGATACCTGCTCCGGCGGGACGCCGAGTACCGAAGCCCACCGATCGCCCCCCGTTCGACGCGTCCGGAGCCCTCCGACACGACGGCGTTCAGCGTCTACGACGGAGAGGTCGGGATCAGCGCGATCCAGAGCAATTACGGAGGGTTCGGATCCGGGGTCGCGATCCGCGGGACCGGCATCACGCTCAACAATCGAGGGTCGTATTTCACACTGGACCCGAGCCATCCCAATGTGCTTGCGCCCGGAAAGCGAACGTTCCATACGCTGATGGCGACGGTGGTCACGGGACCGCGGACCGTGTTGACCGGCTCGATGGGCGGTGACGTCCAGCCCCAGGTGAACGTGCAGGTGCTCACCCGCCACCTCGACCTTGGATGGCCCCTCCCGAAGGCGATCGCCGCTCCCCGGTTCGCTTGTCCTGCGAGCATCTACGGACCGGCGCCGACCTATCGAGAGCCCGGGCTCTACCTGCCGGGGGCTCGTCTCGTTCGACGTCGACCGGCCCTGTTCGGGCATGCCCAGGCGATCTCTGTGGGCGAGGAGATCGAGGTGGGGGTCGACCCGCGGGGTGACGGTCTCCTCCCCCTCCCTTCATAGGCACGCATGCCATGGGGTCAATCGACTCCCACGCCGGGGCCAGTCGGTCGGTGCTGGCCGAGGAGGGGTGAGATCTCGCGACGATGCCGTACGTAGAGTACGATGAAGTGGAGGCAGTCTGCCGGGACTGTGGTCGTGTCTTCCGGTCGGAAGACGCGCTCGACGAGCACCGCGCCGAGGCGCACGCCTCGGCCGTGAACGCCCCGAGCGAGCCAGTCCATCCGCGGACGGTCAAGTGCTCCCTCTGTCGACAGCGATTCACCACGACGGCGGCGCTGCAGGAACACACCCGCAAAGCCCACTCGAGCTAGGGCCTCGAGCGCCGTTTTGCACGCCGAGGGACCGCCGCTTGGCTCGGTGCGACTCCGATGCTTATGTACCGGCGCACCGTCCCCGAGGCGGGCCTTCTATGCCGCCTTCGAGCAAGAAAGGGAAGAGCCGGTCGCCCCCGGCCGCTGGACCTCCGCCAATCCCTCCGGGATTCGGCACGGTCACCGCGTACCTCGCGGTGGAGGGAGGACTCGCGGCGATTGAGTTCTACAAGAAGGCGTTCGGGGCGCGGGAGATCACTCGACGAGTGACCCCGAACGGGCGGCTGATCCACGGCCAGATACAGATCGGGGACACGATGGTGTTCCTGTCGGACGTCTTTCCCGACTCGGATACGGCGGCCCCCTCCTCGATCGGAACGACGACCGTGACGCTCCACATCTACACGGAGGACGTCGACGCGCTCTGGGACCGGGCGGTGGCGGCCGGGGCGAAGGTCACCATGCCGCTCGAGAACCAGTACTGGGGCGAGCGGTACGGGCAACTCCTCGACCCGTTCGGCCATCACTGGACGATGTCGATGCAGGTGAAGATCGACCGTGACGAGATGGAGGCCCGTCGTCTCGAAGCGGAGGCCGCCTTCGCGCGCGAGGAGCGGCCAAGCCGAGCCCCGCGATACGGCGACGCGTAGCCGACCCCTTCCCGTCCGATTGGAAAGTCCCTCTCCGGAGGGGACCCGCTCCCGGTCCGGGGAAACTCGCTGAAGTACTGCTGGGAGCTCCCGGGAGACGGAAGCTCCTTCCCATGAGCCAGCGCCTGCTCGAGCCCCTCCCACGCCCACCATCGAAGGGCCCGGAGTGTCGGCTCGAGATCGCCGCGTTGCTGGAAAAGCGGACCCACACCAGCGGGATCGGCTGGCGCATTACCGTGCAGGGACACGCCGAGTCACCGCACACCCGCACCCTCCAGCGGGCCGACACACTCTTGCGGGCCGAGCTGACCGCCGTCCGGGAGGGGGTGCGGGGCGCGACCCGGTGGCGCGGCGCAAATCTCGAGCTGCGGGTGCCGGACCGTCGCGTCGCGGGCTTGATCGAGGGAACCGGGCCGAGTCGATTCTCCCGTGGTCGGGCCGCGGCAGAGCGCGTGCGGCCCCTGTTGGCGGGATTTGCAAGCGTGCACGTCGTCGTGGATTTCCTACCGGATCCCGACCTCCGATCTGCGGTCGCAGAGGCGCTCGACGCGGGGCTTGTGGCGGCCGCGGTGCGCGAGCAGCACCGGGTCTGGGCGATGGAACAGATCGTGGCGCGAGCCCGGGACGTCCAGCTTGAGCGCACCGACGCCGGTTGGATCGCCAATGGGCGCTACCACGTCCAGCTCGAGCCGATGCGGTGCGAATGCCCGGCCTGGACGGCCCGCTGGGCGAAGGCCCCCATCGGCGCTCGAAGAGCGAGCCGCCTTCCCTGCAAGCACCTCGTCGCGCTCGCGCGGCATGAGGGGATCACGGTACCCGCGGACCTCGCGCAACTGGCGCGAAGGGCTCCGCCGTGAGTCCCGCTCCGTGTCGGATTACGGAGGGGCTGGGTCGTTCTCCGTTCGCCGGAAAGGGGGGGTCGGTCGGCCTCCAAAAAGCTCTTGGACCGGTTTGCTGAAGGGGGCGACAACCGGAGGCGGCGGAGACCCGAACGATGTTTGACTGGTTCAGCGTCGCGATCCTCTCCCTGGTCGGAACCTGGGTGCTCGTCGTGGGGACCCTGCTCCTGATGCTCTGGCAGAATCTCCAGGCGCAGAAGCTCAACTCGGCCAACGCCGTGATGAATCTTCGGGAGCGGTTCGATAGTCCTCGGATGCGGGCTTCCCGCCGGCACCTCAGCGATCGCCTCCTGAAGCAGGCGCATCAGGACATCTCGAACATGGAGGTGATCACCTTCTTCGAGCTGGTCGGCACGCTCACGCATCGGCGCGTCCTCGAGGACGATCTCGTCTGGGAGGCCTTCGGGAGTTGGGTGACCTCGTACTACTGGGCGCTGCGCCACCCGGTCGACGCGATTGGGAAGCTCCGATCGGACATGAGCGATCCGCTGATCTTCCACGAGTTCGAGTGGCTGAACAACCGGATTCTCGCCATTGACCGCCGCCGTGTCGGACCCAGTGCCGATACGAGTTCCCTTACCGATTTCGCGACCGAGCGCATTCTGAGGCGAGAGACGGCGCTAGAGTCGATCTGAAATGCGGTCGCAACGCCGGCGACTCCCCCGCACGAGTGGTCCCACCGCGAGATTAATCGACCGGGGCCTCTTCCTCGGCCTCGGGCCATGACCGCGTCGGACGGCCCGGCCGAACCTCTCCCCGACCGTCAGTCCGCGGGAGTCCGCCTCGCCGCGCGGTTGCACGCGTACCGGGATGAGGATCCCGTCGTGCTCGCCCTTCCCCGAGGGGGGGTCCCGGTGGCGTTTGAAATCGCCACCCGCCTCGGTGCCCCACTCGATCTTCTGATCGTCCGGAAGGTGGGAGCTCCCGGGAACCCGGAGTACGGGCTGGGGGCCGTGGTGGAGGGCGGCACACGCTTTCTCGATGAGCCGCGCATCCGCGCCGCCGGGTACACGCTGCGGGAGCTCAATCCCACCATCGCCCGCGAGATCGCGGAGGTAGAGCGGAGGGCGAAGGAGTACCGAGCCGGGCGTCCGCCGGTCGAGGTGAAGAACCGCACGGTCATCTTGGTCGATGACGGGGTGGCGACGGGCGGCACTGTGCTGGCCGCACTGCGGTCCGTTCGGGCCCGTGAGCCTCGTCGCCTCGTGCTCGCGCTCGGGGTCGCGCCACCCGACACCGTAGAACTCCTCCGGTCGGAGGTCGACGACCTCGTCGTGCTCCTCGTTCCCCGGACGTTCTTCGCCGTGGGCGAGTGGTACCACCATTTCTCGCAGGTGAGCGATGAGGAGGTCCACCGTTACCTTGAGCGAGCGCGTGTTCCATCGACTACCACGGCTCGCTGACGAGCGTGCGGCCGCCGGTGACGGGGGCCGGCTCCCGGGCCTCGTCAGCTACGTTCGACGAAGCCGCATATACTCGTCTTTCGAGTACGGTGGTTGATGTCGCCCGCCCGAGCCAAGCGGACCAAGACCCCTCCGACCCGCTGGCGCGCTCCGAGCCGGGCTCGGCCTCCCGCCGCGGGCTCCTTCGTGATCAACGTGACGGTCCGCGATGTGATGAGCCGACACCCGATCACCGTCGGACCCGATGCTACCCTACTGGACGCCCTGGTCCTGATGCGGGGTCAGAAGGTCTCGGGGCTCCCCGTCGTGAACGAGGAGAGCAAGCTCGTGGGGGTACTGAGCCAGCGTGACGTTGCCCGTACGCTCAGGAGCGCAGGGGGGATTCCGGAGGTCACCGGGCTTTTCGACCTTCTGATGTTCGGGCTCTCCGAGGAGACCGGCGTGAGCGTCCAGGTGCTGCGTCGGATCCTCGAGGAAACGAACGTACGGGACGCCATGTCCAGTCCCCCCATTTCGATTCCCTCGGACGCCTCCCTTGAGCTCGCGGCCGAGATGATGCGAGAGAACGAGATCAACCGGATACCGGTACTGGTAGGGGACCGTCTGGTCGGCATCGTTACCCGTAACGACCTCGTACGGGCACTGGTCCATTGCTAAACGACGAATCGTCGGCGGGAGAACCCCCCCGCGTTACGCGGGGCGCCCGGCGCTGGAAACGGCGGTCACCACGTTGATCGGGACGTGAGCCTCCCGGAAGAGCCGTCCGACCGGACTCTGTTCGAGGGCCGTCTGGAGCAGCGCATCGACCTCGGTTCGTTCGGCGCGGCTCCGAACTCGGAGAGTTCCATGGATCGCTCGCAGTCCGGTGTCCCCGGCCGACGCTTCCCCCTCGAGGACCAAGGTGACTCCGGAGAAGTCGAGGCGGCGCTTACGCGCCAGCGTAACGAACGTCAGAGCGATGCTCCCTGCGAGAGAGAGCACGGAGAGCTCGAGCGGTGTCGTCCCGGCGCTGGTCCCTCCTCCTTCCGGAGGAAAGTCGACCACCACCGAGTGAGCGCGGCCATCCTCGAGAAGGATTTCGTGGCCTTTCCTCCAGGTTGCGACCGCCTGCATGGACCGATCCTACCAAAGTGGGGAGATAGACTGAGGCGCGAAGGTAGGTGTCATCGGGACGATCCTACTCCGCGGAGACGAGTCGGCCGGGGTGCCGGGCGGGTCGCGGCCGTTCCAAGACGACGACATAGTGGTAGGGGCCCAGGTCGAACGAGTCGACCGGGACGAGCCCACGGGAGGCGAGGACCGAGGTGGCTTCCGTGACGCTGAGCCGGTGCTCGACCGGCGGGCCTTCGGGCGTCTCCTCCTTCTTCCAGTCGACATCGACCAAACGGCCACCGGGGCGAAGCAAGCGGACCGTCTCGTCCACCGTCTTCGGGGAAATCCCATGCAGCACGTTCGCGAGGATGGCCACATCGGCGACCCCATCTTCGATGGGGATGTGCGTGCGGGTCGACAGAACCGAGATAACGTTCGGGAGATCGCGTTCACGGGAGCGTTCCCGCACGAGCTCGACCAGCTCCGCGGATATGTCTACGGCATAGACTCGTCCCTCGGGGCCAACGGCGGACGCAGCGGGGAACGCATAGAAGCCCGTGCCCGCCCCGACGTCGACCACCGTGTCGCCGAGCGTCAACCCGACTCGGCGCCAGAGTCGGTCCGGGTCCTGGCTCAAGCGGCGGTCCGACGCATCCAGGTGGGCGACCGCCTTCGGCCGGGACCACGAGGCCTCGTGCATCTTCCGGTGGTCGCGCACGGGTCGAGCCGCCGCCCGGGGTGCACGGCGCGAGCGACGGCGGGAGGCCGCCGAAGCCCCTTCCGATCCCGACGTGGATACGGGTCCGCGCTGACGCATCTCGCTCCCCCGGCGACGACCGCGGGACGTTGGTCCGCCCAGCCTTCGCTGTTTTCCCCAACAGGCCTGCGGGATTAGACGTTTCTCCCGCGCTATCCCGGTCTCGTTCCCGGGGGCCTCGTCCCGCCTATACTCGGACGAAGAGCTCCACCCACGGTCCCCCCAGGAGGCCGCCACCCCAGCTCACGGCAAAGTAGTAATCCGGAGAGACGAACAGTGTCGCACTGACGGGAGGAAGGTTCGACTGTCCCAGCACAAAGGGGAAGGCGGTTCCGTTCGGCTCGGTCCCATTCCCGTGGACCAGCGCGCCGGCCGGCGAACCCCAATTGGTGACCCAGAGCCAAAACGACACGTTGTGGAAGGAGAACGGTTGCGGCGCGGTCAAGTTGCTGAGGATGGCGGGCGAGTTCAGGAGGACGCTGGTGTAGTAGTACTCCCGGCCGTCCAGCGAGAGTGTGGCCGGCATGGTGTAGTTCGGCTTGAGCCCAGGAATGAGCCCGCCGAACAAGGCGACGCCGAGCACGCCCATGATGACGAGGCCCGCTACTAGGACCCGGGCCTGGGTCCGCGACATCGGGAAGTCGTCATCGATGCTCATGATGGCTCAACCGTCTCGCGAGGCCCCGGAGCATTCTTAGCCTTCCGTTCTAGGCGCACGAGCGGCTCGAGCCCCTTCAAGCCCTCCGACGCACTGCCCCGGCCATGCATGCGGTCGCGGTGCGTCGTTTTCGACAAGCCCCCGAAATGATGGAACTTCCGAGCCCATCGGCCGCCCCGGGGGAGCTCTTGGTGCGGGTGGAATTCGCCGGCGTCAATCCGTTCGATTGGAAGATCGCGGACGGGCTCTACGAGGGAAAACGCCCTCACATCTTCCCGCTCGTACTCGGGGTCGACGCGTCCGGAACGGTCGAGGCGGTGGGATCGGGCGTCGACCGATTCCAGCCGGGAGACCGAGTGATGGGCCAATTCCTCCACGACCCGGTCGGCACCGGGACCTATACCGAGCGAACCGTCGTGCCCGAGGGAATCGGCGTGGCGCGAGTCCCATCGGGGCTTTCGTTTCCCGAAGCGGCCGCGCTTCCCACCGCGGGGATGACCGCGCTCGCGGCCCTCGAGGCGCTTGCCCTCGAACCCGAATCGACCCTTGTGATCGTTGGAGCGTCCGGAGGGGTAGGCTCCTTCGCGACCGGACTCGCGAAGGTGCGAGGGATTCGGGTGGTGGCGATCGCGCGGGCCGGCTCCGCGGCCCGGCTGAGAAACCTGGGTGCGGAGGAGGTCGTGGACCCCACGGCGGGCGACCCCATCCCGGTGCTCTCGACCCGGCATCCCCACGGCGTCGACGGGCTGCTGGACGCCATGAACGATGCCTCGGGCTTCGGACGGTTCGCGCGTCTCGTTCATCGGGGAGGACGGGCGCTCAGCACCACCTTTTCGGCGGATGAACACGTGCTCGAGCACACGGGGGTTCGCGGGGGAAACCTGGACCTTCACCCAAACGCCGCGCTGCTCGAGCGACTGGCACGGGAGGTCATCGAGCGCCGTCTACCGGTCCCGGTCGAGCGACAGGTCGGCCTCGGAGAAGCACCCGCGGCCCTCGCGGAAAATAAGGCGGGACGTGGCCACGGCAAGACGGTGGTCGACGTGGACCGATGAGTCTCGAACATCGGGGGAAGCGCCGGCCGTCGAGTCGGGGGAACGAATTCCTTTTTGAGGGGGCGCGAATCAGTAATACCGACTGAGCGCATCCCGCTCCGACTCGCCCACTCGCTGGGGATCGGCGCGCGGTAGGGAACCGCTCCGTACGCAACCCGCGAGGAGGAGACCGGTGGGGACAACCAACCTCGACAAGATCTTCAAGCCTCGCGTCGTCACGATCATCGGCGCGAGCGACACCGAGGGCACCGTTGGCTACGCGGTCACGGTCAACTTCATTCGGGGGCTCTTCGAGGGGAAGTCCTACCTGGTCAACAACCACAAGTCGGAGATTCTGGGCGTCAAGGCGTATCCCAACATCGGGGCGGTTCCCGAGACCGCGGATCTCGTCATCATCGCGACCCCGGCCCAGACGGTCGCCGGAGTGGTCGAGGAGTGCGGCCGCGCCGGCGTCAAGGGGGTCATCATCCTCTCCGCCGGTTTCAAGGAGATCGGACCTGCCGGAAAGGCCCTCGAGGACGAAGTCCTTCGCGTGGCGAACCGGTATGGGATCCGGGTGGTGGGGCCGAACTGCCTCGGGGTGATTCGACCGGCCATCCGGCTCAACGGAACGTTCCTTTCGAAGGTGCCGAAACCGGGGACGGTCGCCTTCCTTTCGCAGAGTGGGGCCCTCGGTTCGGCGATCCTCGACACGGCGATCCACGAGAACATCGGGTTCTCGACGTTCGTGTCCGTCGGCTCGATGATCGACGTCGACTTCGGAGATCTCATCGACTACTTCGGAAGCGACCCGCACACCCGAAGCATTCTGATGTACATCGAGGGAATCACCAACGCGCGCCGCTTCATGAGTGCCGCGCGCCACTTTGCGCGCACGAAGCCGATCGTGGTGGTGAAGGCCGGCCGGTTCCGGGAGAGCGCCAAGGCCGTCGCGTCCCACACCGGCTCGCTGTCGGGGGAGGACGAGATCTACGACGCGGCGTTCAAGCGGGCCGGCATCGTACGCGTCGAGGAGATCTCGGACCTCTTCAATGCGGCCGAGGTACTGAGCACGCAACCCCTCCCGATGGGACCTCGGCTGGCCATCATCACGAACGCCGGTGGGCCGGGGGTGATGACGACCGATGCCCTGCTCGCGCGGGGCGGGAAGATCGCCGAGCTCAGCGCGAAGACGATGGAGCGGCTCAATGCCGCCCTGCCTCCGTTCTGGAGCCATGGAAACCCTATCGATCTTATCGGGGACGCCGGTCCGGAGCGGTACCGCGCCGCGCTCGAAGCGTGTCTGGACGACGACGGGGTCGATGGGATCCTGATCCTCCTTACCGTCCAGGCGATGATCAACCCGCTCTCGGTGGCGGAGGCCGTGGTGGACGTCCTCCAATCGAAGACCTACCAGAACAAGACGATCCTCGCCTCGTTCATGGGCCGAAGTCGGGTCGGCGAGGCGAACACCTATTTCGCGCTGCACAACATCCCGACGTACGAATCGCCGGAGATGGCCGTGAGGACCTACCTCACGATGTACCAGTACCGCCGGAACATCGAGCTCCTGTACGAGACGCCGGAGGAACTGTCGGTCGATTCGGCCCCGCCGCGCCGACCCATCAACGTGATTCTGCAGAAGGCGGCCCAGGAGGGTCGCGAGGTTCTGACGGAAGAAGAAGCGAAGAGGGTGCTCAAGTACTACGGGTTCCCCGTCGTCGAGACGGAAACTGCGGCGACCTCGGAAGAGGCGGTGGCGAAGGCTCGCCACTTCGGCTTTCCGGTCGTGCTCAAGATCCTCTCTCCCGACATCCCACACAAGTCGGAGGCGGGCGGTGTCGCCCTCGACATCGGTTCGGAGGAGGAAGTGCGACGCCAGTTCGACGAGCTCATCGCCCACGCAAAGGCGTTCAAGCCCAACGCTCAGATCCTCGGCGTGACTGTCCAGCCGATGATCGGCACCGGCGGGCAGGAGCTGATCGTCGGGGGCAAGGTCGACCCGATCTTCGGCCCGACGATCCTCTTCGGAACCGGAGGCATTGGCGTCGAGCTCTATCGGGACACGGCGGTCGCGATCCCTCCGCTCAACACCACCCTCATCCGTCGGATGCTCGAGGAGACCAAAGTGTACCAGGTCCTCAAGGGCTACCGCAACCAGCCCCCGGCGAACCTCGAGCTGCTCGAGAAGACCCTACTCCTGTTCTCGCAGCTGATGGTCGACTTTCCGCGAATCAAGGAGATCGACATCAACCCGTTGCTCGTCACCGCGCAGAAGGTCCACATCCTGGACGCGCGGATCCTCGTCGACAAGAACGCCTCTACTCCGGCTCCCGAGGCGCACTCACATCTCGTGATCAGCCCGTACCCGAAGAAGTACGAGACGCGGTGGCGGTTGGCGGACGGCGAGGAGGTTCTGCTCCGGCCGATCAAGCCGGAGGACGAGCCGATGTGGCTCGACATGTTCCGTGGGTTCTCGGAGGAATCGATCCGGTATCGCTTCTTCCAGGTGATCAAAGACACGCCGCACGAGGTCCGCGTCCGGTACTGCAACATCGACTACGACCGGGAGATCGCGATCGTCCCCGAGATCACCCGAAACGGGAAGCGTCGGCTCCTCGGCGTCGGCCGGCTCAGCATCGAGCCGGACGGGAAGAGCGGCGAGTTCGCGATCATCGTGACCGACGAGTTCCAGAACTCGGGTCTCGGCACCAAGCTCACGGACCACGTCCTCGAGGTCGCGGAGGACATGGGCGTGGAGCGGGCCTACTCGGTGATGCTCGCCGAGAACTACCGGGCGATCTCCCTCATGAAGCGGATGGGGTTCTCGCTCACGTATTCGGACGACGGGACCGTGGAGGCCTCCCTGAACCTCAAGGGGAGCGCCCCGGCCGCGGTACCGCCCGCGGATCAGCCGCTTCGTCCTCCCGATGAGCAGGAGCTGGCCGCCCCAACGCCCGGTCTCCCGAAAGTGGAGAAGTCCGCGGCCGCCGCGGGAAGGGCTGCCAAGCCCGGCCCCACCGCCACTCCCGCGTCCCGTTGACGCGCCCTGCGCGGGACGGCGACCTGCCCCAGTCCGGCTTAAGGGGCATGGGCGTTTCCCTTCGTCCTCGCATGAACGGGACTCTCGTGAACGGGTCGCCCCCTTCGCTTCTCGGAATCACGATTCGCCGAGCAGCGACGAGCGGCCGCTTCTTCCTCGTCTACGGCACCGTGATGGCCACCCTCCTATCGATCGCCCTCGCGGCGACGGGGGGCGCGGCGTTCTCCTCGGCCATTCCGCTCCTCCTCCCGATCTTCGGGGTGGTGGGATCGATGGGCGGCCTGATGGTGTTCACGAACGATCGGCTCAAAGGAGTCCTCGAGTACCTGATGGCCTACGGGATCCCGCCGCGTCGGCTCTTCCTGGACGTACTGGAGACCTCGCTGCTCTTGCTGACGATCGTCCTCGGGATCGCCTTGGGCGCCGGAGTGAGCTTCTACCTCGCCCGTGGCCATCCGCTCCCGGGGAACTTCGTCGTGTTCGTCTGCGCCTACACGCTTCCGATGAGCTATGTTTCATCGGCGTTCGCGGCGACGGCCGGGATGTTCTGGACCACACTCTCCTCCCCCCGGGAAGGCATGAACAGCCCGATCGGATTGATTCCCCTGATCGGGGTTCTCCCCCCAGTCGCGACGCTCATGATCGTGGTGCTGGTCGGCGCCACCGGCACGGTGACCCCCTCAGGATTCTTCGAAGTCGCCGCCGCGATGATGACTGGCGTCGCTGTGTTCGTGGTCGTGCTGCTGAGCCTGACGGGTCGGTTGCTGCGGCGGGAGCGCCTACTTTCGCCCGCGTAGGAGGGATTCGATCGGTTGATGGGAACCTCGGAACGCCCCAGAGCGGAAGGCGGAATCTCCTGCCGGGCGGTGAGCTCCGGGTACCTCGGTTCGCAGGTCCTTCGGGAGATCTCCTTCCAGATCCAGGATCCGGCGGTCTACGTCGTCCTGGGGCCGAACGGGGCGGGAAAGACGACGCTGTTCCGGACCCTCGCCGGGATTCTGCGGCCCTACCGAGGCGAAGTGTTCATCGACGGCTTTCGAAACGACCGGCAGGAGGCTCTCGACCGGCTGCACTATCTCTCGCACATGGACGGCATACCGAACGGTCTCCGCGTGCGCGAGGCACTCGAGTTCTACGCTCAGGTCGAGCGAGCCTCGCCGGCGGATGTGGACCGGGTGCTCGACTTGCTGGAGATCCGCGAATTCGCCGGCCACTTTCTCTCTCAGCTCAGCGCGGGCCAGCGCAAGCGCGTCTCGGTGGCTCGCGTGTTCCTTCGGGAGCGTTCGATCTATCTGCTCGACGAGCCGACCAGCAACCTCGACCCGAAGCTCGCCCGCGAGATCCGTAGCCTAATCCTCGAGTTGAGCCGCGAGAAGATCGTGCTCTACTCTTCGCACAACCTGTTCGAAGCACGGGAGATCGGTCGGTACGTGCTCGCCATCAAAGGGGGCCAGCTCGCCCTCTTCGATCGGATCGAGAACCTCCGGGGTTCGCGCTTCGTGGTCGGGGTCCGGGTGCTCGAATCCTCCCCCGCCCCTCCGGAGGGGTTCACACGCGAGGGGGACTACTACCTTCGGGAGCTTCCCGGCCCGGAGGCGGTCCCCGCCCTCCTTTACGACCTCGAGTCGAAAGGGGTGAAGATCCGCGAGCTTCGGGAAATGAACAACCCGCTCGAGGATCTCTTCACCTGAACCCGGTCGGAGACCGTCGCCCGGCCTCCGAGTTCGACCCCTCCCCCCGAATCGAGAGAAGGAACCCCCTGCGCCGGCGTTTGCCTCGCCGCAGGGTCCGGCAGCGAGGTGGGGATCGACTCGATTCCCGACAGACCACACCCGACCAACTTCGAAATACGGGAGAGTCCATTCGCCTAAGAGAAGCAGAAGATGCCCAGTTCTCCGAACGTCTCTCGCCCAACCCCTCGCCCGCCGCTCGTCGTCGTGCTGGGATTCTGCTTCGCCACGGCGGGGGCCGTTCTATTGTGTGTGTCCAGCTTCCAGTCGCAATCGCAACTAGCTTCTTCGTCGGGTCTTTGGGGAGCCGGATCCGTCACCTTAACTCTCACTCACTCGCCAATGGATCCGGCCACCGCCGTGCTCTTCGTATGGCTCATGTCGATTCCCGTGTGGTGCGGGTACCTTCGTTGGAAGTTCTACCTCACCACGCTCGTCGCACCCGCCCTCGTGGCGCTCGCGTTGGCGGTGTGGATCTACCAATTTCAGGTTCAGTTCCAACCGGCCGGGAGCGTCGTCCTGTCCACGGCACTTTGGGTTATCGTTGGAGACGCGTTGGTGTTCCTAGGCTGTGCGCTCGAGATCTCCGGTGTCGTTCTCACGCGGCTCCGACGGGAGCGAACCCTCCGACACCGGTCGTCCGGAACCACCTCCGCTCGCCCGGTGATCGCGCGACCGCGCTGACGGCCGTCCCGCCGGCGGCCGTGCACTCCCGTTCCGGCTCGCGGCGAACCGCGGGGTTGCCCCGCACGAGTTCCGTTGAGTCCCTTTCAGCCGTAGGGCCAATTCTGTCGGAGGAATCTCCAGTGATAGAAAGCGACGGTGCCCCCTAGAAGGACCATCATGGCTCCGGCGGTTCCAATCAGATAGACGGTAAGACCGCCTCCGAGAGAAGTGGGGTAATTCCCCGTCGAGTTGGCCCAGAGACTGAAAGCGGACGTGGCCAACACCATAGCGACGCCGGCCACGAAGATCCCGAGGCTGAGGCGGAAGTCCCGCTTCGCGATGGAGTGCACAATCTGATCTGACGCAGCCGCGTTCCGTGCGGCCATAGCCCGCCTAACCATAGTGCCGTCCCGACCTTGTAGTTTTGTTTCGAGCAGTCCCGGCGTGGAGGGTATGCACGACGCACAACGAGGTCCGGTCGGCGTTCTCCGAGTGGTCGGACTTCGGTGGGTCTTCGAGGGTCGGGCGCTGTTGATGGCCCGCTGGGAGAGAGGTTGTCGTAGCGAAAGACTCACGAGGTGGCCCCCCATCCCGGGCTCAGTGGAGGTCGCCTCTACCGCGGCTCGCCCCTTCCCCCGCAACCAGGAGTCGCCCAAGGAATCACGCGGCCCTCGATGACGCGCCATCGTTCGACCTCCGCATCGACTCGGGGCGGCCAATCTCGACCGCCGAAAGGTCGAACGGACGAGGTCGCTGAGCGGCTTCGGGGTCTGCGCGGGCGGTTCAGCAAGGACGAGCGCGACCGACTTGTCATCGCCACCCTACAGATCCGAATGGCACAGGACCATTGGTTGGGCCGGTTCTCTGCCGCCCACCCGGACGTCCAGATCCGAGCATTGCATTGGGCCTGGATCGACGAGCGGACCTCCGTCCTCGATTACTGGGTTGAGGGCCTCCCGGGAGGGGCCTGGACCCGTGAGATCTCCCAGAACGGGGACGTCAGGAAGGTCGAGTTCCTCGCTGAGGCTGGCGAGGGCGGCATCTACCGCGTGGTCCAGAAGATGAATCCCGTGGTGCACCTGTACCGACGATTGCGGCTCCCTCTCCTGTTCCCGATGGCGGTCGGTGGCGGGATCATCGCCTGGGAGATAATGGTCAAGAAGAGCGAGCTGGACGCCATACTGGAATTCTTCCGCGAGCGAAAGCTGGCCGTTTTCGTGTCCTCGGTCCGACGCGGGCTGTTCGGCGGTCAACCCCCGGTGCTCCGACCCAAACAGAGGGAACTCCTGGTGGAAGCGATCCGAGCCGGTTATTTCGCCGTCCCTCGGCAGATCACCCTGACCGATCTCGCCAAACGGCTGGGCCGCTCGAAGTCGTCCGTCTCTGAATCCTTGGCCCACATCGAACAGAGAATCCTCGAGGGCTCCTTGCAGAAGGTGGGCTTCGATAGCTGAACCCTCGACAGAGCGGGCCGAGCAACCGAACCCGTTCGGAAGAATGAACCCGTTCGGGGCCGGGCCTATCGGTCCCCCGCCCCCATACTGAATGGCAGGAGCGTGCGCGGACCATGATCACCTTCGTCGACCCACCCCCGACGCCGATGTGCGAATCGGTATTCGTGCAGGGCCGGAACCAGACGGCTACCTCCACGCTCATCGTGGGCTTCGCCCTTCAACGGCACGGATCGTTCTCCTGGGCGGATTGCGGCATCTCGGCGGCGGAGGCCTCTCCCGCACCCCGGCGGTTGCTCGGACGTGGTCGAACCAGGTACCCGGGAGACGGCGTGGACCGGTCCGAACTACTCGTCCCTAGATGGCCAGACGCGGCCATCGAACGACTGCTGGTCCCGGAGAGCCGCATGGACAGCCTGCAGCTGATGAGTTACCTCGCGCTCCCCAAGCTGCTCCAGGAGCTGGCGGCGATGTCCACTGCCCCCTCCGGTGAGTCACTCGTGGTCCTCACCAACATCGACGCGCTGGACCAGGGCCTTCGCACATCCGTGTTCGGCAACTCGGAAGCGCATCAGCGGCTCCACGAGGTGCGCGTATCGCTGTTTGTAACGTCGAGAGTGCCGCCTACGCCGAA
>DASPQG010000022.1:0-4311 GCA_035625085.1 Thermoplasmata archaeon | reverse complement strand
CGCGACGCTGGCCGAGCTCCACAAGCTCCTCGGACCATCGGTGATCCTCTCGTACGATGCGTCCACGGGTGTGGTCGTCTTCTACGATCCCGTGAACCAGGTGACCGTGACCGAGTCGGACCTGTACGAGGATTATGGGTTTGCCGAGTTCAACGGGGACGACTACGCGGTGAGCGGGTGCGCCGGTTGAACGGACCGACCGCTCTGTCATTGCCTTCCGGGTTCGGTCCTGAAATACTCGATATCTCTCGTCCCTCATCCCTCGGGGCCGGACAGGGGTCAGGGAGGCGCCCACAATGCACTCGGAGCGATCGACCGCCTCCCCAGTCGTACCCGACCCACCTTCCCCGGCCCCGAAGACACTCGAGAACTTCGACGCCGCGTACACGCGCCGCGTGATGGTGATCCTGGCGGGGATCGTCATCGTCGTCATGTACATCGAAGGGATGCTGACCCCGTCCCTTCCGACGATCCAGAGTGATTTCCACGTCGACGCGGCGCAGGTGAGCCTCATCATCTCGGCGTACGCCGCTTCGGGGGTCGCGCTCTCCCCGGTCGTCGGCAAGCTCGGGGACATCTACGGGAAGCGCAAGGTACTCTCGGCGATGATCCTCGGCTACGCAGCGGCAGTCTCCGTCACGGGATTCTCCCCGAACTTCCCGTTCATGGTCGCCGCCCGGACGGTCCAGGGAATCGGGCTCACGATCATGCCGCTCGGGATGTCGCTCATGCGGGAGGAGTTCCCGCGGGAGCTGATTCCCCGGGCCCAGGGACTCCTATCGGCGATGTTCGGGGTCGGCTTCGTCGTGAGCCTCCCGCTCGGCTCGTTCGTCTCCCAGACGTACGGCTGGAGGGCCACGTACCATACCGCCATCCCGTTCGTCGTGCTGTCGGCGATCTCCGTGATCCTGTTCATCCGGGAGTCACCGTACCGACGCCCCAACACCCGGGTCGACTACGTCGGCGCGGCCCTGCTGGGAGGAGCCCTCGCGGGCGTCGTCGTGGCGCTCTCCCAGGGAGAGGCATGGGGATGGACGTCCGTGCCGACGCTCGCCTTCTTCGCCGGGGGCCTCCTCCTGTTCGTTCCGTTCGTGCTTTACGAGACGTGGTGGAAGAACCATGACCACGAGCCGATCGTCGACGGGAAGCTCCTGCGGGACCGGAACGTCGCGGTGACGAACATCGTGCTCACGGTCGTGGGCCTCGGGATGTATGTCGCGCTGTTCGCGCTGATCTACCAGTTCGAGTTCCCGCCCGCCTCGGGCGGGTACAACACGGGCTTCACGCCGACGCATCCCTCCTTCAACATCCTGTCCGCCGGCCTGGACATCATCCCTCTCGCCCTCGGGATGATCGTCTTCGCCACCGTGACGAGCTTCGTGGTCAGCCGCACCGGGGTGAAGCCGCTGGCCATCTCCGGGGCGGGGATCACCGCCTTCGGCTTCTACCTCGTCTCCATCGCCACGACGCTCACCCAGGCGCTCGCCTTCGAGCTCGTGATCGGCGCGGGGATGGCCCTGCTCAACGCCTCCGTGATCAACCTGCTGGTCCTCACGGTCGACCCGAAGGACATGGGCCAGGCGACCGCGATGAACAACGTCTTCCGCAACATCGGCGGAAGCGTCGGCGCTCCGATCGCCGCGTCGCTCCTCACCACGTTCGTCCTGACCACGGGGCCGTTCGCTCCCTTCGGCCTTCCCTCGCACCTCGCCTTCCAGTACGCGTACTGGATCGCGGCGGTCGTAATCCTCGTGGGAGGTCTCACGATCGTCTTCGGGCACGAGGTTCTGGGCGCCGCCCGGCACCCGAGGTTCGCGCATCACCCGGTGCTGATGCGGCGCCTCGGCCGGGCGCGGGAATCCGCACCGACCGCGAACGTCCCGGTCGGGTCTCCGGAATCGATGGCGACTGCCCGCGAGCCGGCCCGGAACTCCGCGGCGCCGGGCGAGGGACCGTTCAGTCGCGCCGGGTCTTCGTGAATGTCTGGAAGTTCGTGGTGCCGAGGATAGCCCCGCACCAGCCGCAGTAGACCACGGTGACGCCCTTCATCGAGAGCTGGCTGCCCGTGTTCTCCCAGAGGAGGTCGCGCTTCGGGTCGATCGTCTGCTTGCAGTGCGGACAGCTCGGAAGCGTCGAGTTGGGCGTGGCCATCGGGGGACCCGCGCTCATCCGACGGAATCCATCCGCACGGACCTAAAGGAGGTTTGCGGAGGCGGCCCGACGACAACCTCGCGCCGGAGCGCCGGGATAAATCGCCCTGGCGGATGCGGGAATCGATGCGAGATCGGCCGTCCGTTGCCCGACCGCAACGTCTCACGGTGGTCCTGGCTCAATGGTGCCCCCACTGCGTTCCGCTCTCGGTGCGCCACGGCCGCCGAATGGCCCGCCGGCTCGGCGTTCCCCTTCGGATCCTCGATATTGACCGACGCGCCCAGGAACGGCTCGCCGACCGGCTCGTCCGGGATCACGGGGACGCCTCCCCGGACTACCTGATCCCCCAAGTGTTCCTCGAGTGGTCGGACGGGAAGGTCGAGCACCTGTTGACCGGGTTCTCGGAGATGGTGCCGCGGACCGACCGGGCGTGGCGGGACCTGTTCGCGAGCCGGTGGTTCCAGGGGGCCCGGAGGGCGGCGGGGCGATGAAACGACGGGGAACCGTGCCGCGTGTCGTGGAGGCCGCCCTCGCCGCGCCCGGAGGGAAGTGCTATCGCCACTGCGATCGACCGATACGGTCACGGCGCCTCCGCAGTCCACTGCCGGGAGTCTTCCGGGTCCGCGCCTGCCCCTCGGGGGTGGTCTCCGTGACCGCGTACGCCGAATCGACACGGCGGGACCCGACCGATTCCGTCCGGCGGACCTTGCGTCGCTGGACGGTCCCTCCTTCTCGGGTTCGCTCCTGGGACCTGCGCCTCGCGACGCGGCACGGGCCGGAGCTCGGCCGGGCCGCGGAACGGTTCTTGGCGGCCCGCCGGCCGAAGCGCCCCATCCGGGTCGTCTACTGGCGCGTGTATCCGTTCCAGGCCCGGGACGGCACCGAGCGCCGGTTGTTCGTCTGTCTCCGCCGCAGCCACCCCGCCCCGGTCTTCTACGTCGCGTCGCCGAAGGCACCGTCGTCGGGTTGTCCGGTCTGCGCTCGACGAAAGTGAGTCCGACTGGGCCCGAACCGGTCGGCCCGCGGGATCAAAGGGCCGGACTATCGGTGCGACCGATCGCCTCTTCCCTCGCCCGCCAGTAGGCCCAGGCGAAGAGGAGCGTCGGTAGCACGTTGATGAGGCCGAGCTCGGTCGCTTGCGTTTGCAGCGAGGTGAGCGGGCCGGAGTTGGGCGTGCTGCCCGAGGTCGCTTGGCTGATCGCGGTGGTGATCTGTGGATAGAGGATCACGAGGACGAGAACGGAAAACACCACGGAGATCGCGAACGCGGCCCAGAGCATCATTCGGGTCGTGCGGTCCGAGAGCGAATAGACGAGGATGACCCGGGAGAGCGAGCCCAGGATCCCCAGGACCGCGGCCCCGACGAAGAAGACGAGGAAGTCGTTCTGAATGGCGGAGTTCGACACCGTGAAGGTCGTGCTGCCCGGGGTGACCGTGATCGCGCTCAACAGGGCGGCGATGAACCACACCGCGAGGACGACGGTGGCAATCAGCACGAGGAAGAACAGTAGCCCACCGATCACGACGTTCCGCCGGTGTTCTTCGCCGTAGCCGCCCCTTCCCAGGATCACGAAGATGATCCCGATGAAGGCGAGAATGGATCCGATGAACGTGATGAACGGAATCCAGCTCAGGGCGAAGCCGATGACGAGCAGCAGGAGACCCGTCACGGTCCGCTCCCGGTCACGGACGACGTCCCCGGGAATGTAGGCGGCCGCCGGCGGCTCGGGCGCGTAGAGGGGCGGTGGCGGGTACATGGGCGGGGGCGCGCCGCCGGAAGGGAGTGGTGCCGCGGCCGCGGGCGGGACGGCACCTGCCGGTGCGGAGGCCGTCAACGGTCTCCCGCAGGCTTGGCAGAAGTTTCCGCCGGCGACCGCGGGATAACCACAATGCGGACAGCTCGAGAACTGGGACACCATGGTTCGCGCTTCCCCGAGTCCCCGGCGCGACCCGAGGACAACGGCCATCATCGACGTACGATAAGAGACTCGCGGCGGGACCCCGAATGCCGAGGTTCTCTGCGGGTCTTCGTGGGCCGAATCCTGATGTCCTTGCGAACCCTGCGGGGGGTGTCGATGTCGAGCGGGCGACCGTCGACCATCGCCGTTCCCTCGGTCGTGATGGTGCTGGCTTGCCTCCTGCTAGGGACGAGCTTGCTCG
>DASPQG010000021.1:0-16457 GCA_035625085.1 Thermoplasmata archaeon | reverse complement strand
GGGGATTCACGCGGCGTGTCGATTGCCGGCGCCCGGTCGGATTCTTTCGTCGGCTTCGACCGGGTTCTCCGCTTCTGGATCTCGCGTGCCAGTGCGAACATGATTCCGGGTATACACTCGGTGGGACATGTTACGGGACGGAAGTTCAGCGGCTGAACTCGTCCGTAGCGTGGTTCAGCTTGGCACGCCAGTGACCATGGACTCGGAGACGGGCAGCCTTCGAAGCTCTTCGATGAGCCCGCGGTATCGGACCTGGCCCTTCTCGGTGATGTCCGCCACTACTCGTGGGCCCCCGAACGTGAACACCGTCGAAATTCGGATGAGTCCCGCGCCTTCGAGTTGTTTGAGGTGGTAATTCAGGCTCCCCTTGCCGCAGTGGGTGAGCGCGAGCAACGCCATGAATCCTAACCGGTGATTCAGGCCAAGAGAGAGCATAATGAGTACCCGCGCTGAGCTTCGAAGTTCCTCCTGAGCGAACTGTTCACCGAGGCCGACGAGCGACGCCGTGGCCGCACCCGACGAAGGTGGAGCCATCACGTCGTCACCCCATTCCCGATGGAGGCGAATCTGGCGTACGCGGCGCACCCGAACCACACGAGGATGCCGCCCAGCCAAGCCCACATGTGGGCGGTCTCGGACCCGAAAGCGAGCAGGGAGACGCAGGAAGCGGCTGCGGCCAAGAAGAAGGTGGCCGAGGCGACCCAGCCCTCGATGGGAACCGGATGGAAAGCTCGTCCCAAGTGACGAATCAGGAACAGAGTGAGCACCACGAGGATCGTGTCGACCGCCAGGAGCGCGGCGAAGCTGGACCGTGTCGAGAGGATGACCACGCCCAGGACGAGCGCCGCGACGATGGCGTACCGGAAGACTCGATCTCGACTCCGGAAGGGATTTGATCGATAGGTTGCAAGACGAAGTGTGAAGGTGCGCTCCGCAAGTCCAAACACGACAAGTGAGACCGTGAGCGCCCCAAGCGTTACCCCGAGCAGGAGTCCCACAAAGAGTACGGTCCCCTCAAGCGGAGAGAGGAGAGGAACGGAGGTACCACCTAGCCAAGCAGGAAGAAGAAAGTAGCAAGTGACGGCCAACCCCCATACCGCGTAGTATGCGGCCCATCGGCGCCGAAGAACTCCCCGCCCGAACTGAAGGGTACGTCGGGCGGACTCGCGCAATTCGTCCGGAGCGATTGAGTGATCGACGAGCTCAGAGCGACTTCGGTCGCTCCCGACTTCCACGTGCGGAGCACTTCTCCAATCCGTGGTGCCCGAGATCATGATGGACGGCTTCCAACCGAATCGACCTCGGCCGCTTCCATCCGCGGTTTCCGCTCAAGCCGTTGGAGTGAGCATGAATTGGATTGCGAACTCCGTTATGGACCCATCGTTGATCCGCGAGCATGCGCTCGGGACCGGTCTTCCGTCGCTTGCAGAGATTCGCGTGAAACAGGCTCTCCCATGTCCGTCAGCGCGTGGATTTGAACCCCCCCGGGGGTTCAATGGCCTCCTCCGACATCTTTCGCCGATAGACGAACGAGTTCGACCGTTGGCCACCGAGAGCTTGGAACTACGGGAGGGTGCCTTTCTCGACACGCATATTCGGTACGCGCGCTTATGGCCCCGAGAACCTCCAGCCCACGACGAGGAGCTAGTGTCTCAATCCCCCGACGAACATCCGCCGTCAGATCGTCCGGCCGCGGAACCCTCCTTCGAAGACCTTCCGCTGCATGCCACGCTCAAGAGAGGAGTCCGAGAAATCGGGTATCGAGTCCCGACCCCCATCCAGAAGGGCACCATCCCTCACGCCGTTTCGGGGCGGGACATTGTGGGGACCGCCCAAACCGGCACCGGGAAGACCGCCGCCTTCCTACTCCCGGTCCTCGAGCGACTCCTCGAGGAACCGAAGGGCCGCATCCTCGCGCTTATCCTGACGCCGACACGGGAACTGGCGCTCCAAGCGGATGGCTTTCTCCGAAAGCTTGCCGGCCATACCCATCTACGCGGAGCGCCGGTGTACGGCGGGGTCGGCATGGCAGATCAAGAACGGGCGCTGCGCGGAGGAGCCGAGATCATCGTCGCCACGCCCGGGCGGCTCCTCGATCACATGAGCCGGGGTTACGTTGACTACCGCTCGCTCAGAATCCTGGTGCTCGACGAGGCGGACCGGATGCTCGACATGGGATTCCTCCCGGACGTTCGACGGATCCTCGACCGACTCCCCCGTGGGAGGCAGACGATGCTCTTCTCGGCGACGATGCCGCCCGAAGTGACGTCACTCGCCCGCCAGTTCCTGCGGGACCCCAAACTCGTCCAGGTCGAGGAACGAACGGTCGCCGCCGTGGGCGTCTCCCACCTCGCGCTCTCCGTCCCATCCCATCTCAAGACGGACCTGCTGCTCAACCTTCTCCAGGACGAGACGATGACGAGCGTCCTCGTCTTCGCGCGAACCAAGCATCGGGCCGACAACCTGTCTCGCCAGCTCGAGCGTCGTGGGATTCAAACGGGAGTCATTCACGGAAACCGAAGCCAGAGTCAGCGCGTTCGGGCCCTCGAAGCATTTCGGACGGGGGAGTTTCGCGTGCTCGTGGCGACGGACATCGCCGCCCGCGGTGTGGACGTGAAGGACGTCAGCCACGTGGTCAACTTTGATGTCCCGCACGAACCCGAGACCTACGTACACCGGGTGGGTCGTACCGCCCGGGCTCAACAGCGGGGAGATGCGTTCACCCTGGTCACGCCCGAGGAGGAGGGCGACCTCGCCCGGATCGAGAAACTGATCGGTATGACCATTCCCCGAGCGCGAATCCCGAACTTTGCCTACAACGCACCACGATCGCCCAATCTCGCTCCCGTCCGTTCGGCCGGTAGGCCCCCGTTCCGGTCCCGGGGGCGTCGACCCTACCGGCCGGGCCGACACGGCTCGTCTTCCTGAGGGCGGTCAATCGAGGCAAATATCGACCTGCACGGGGTGAGGACCTGGACTATTTCGGAGGTCCCCCCTCCCGCCTTCTCTTCCGCATTCCGCCGAGATCTCGAGAATCTCGACTTCTTACGAGCGTAGGATCTGAACCGGCTGTCTAACGTGTTACTTCGAGGCGGCCGGGCCCCCGGTCGGCCAGGTCGACGGACCTCGGCTTCCAGAGCACTGCGACCGCCAGAGCCGCCAGCGGGACCGCGATTAGATAGATCCAAAGGTCCACGTACGTCCCCGAGAGGACGGCCGGAGCGACGCTGCGGGCTGGATTCAGGGAACTCCCCGTCCACGGACCGATCAGGTAGGTGGAAACGCCCACCGCGGAGGGCGGGAGAAGAATCCGCCACCGTCGGCGGCCTTCTCCCCTGTCCGCAAGTACAAAGACCGTGATCACGAGCAGGGCCGAGAAGGCCCCTTCTGCAACGAAGGTGCGTGGTATGTTTCCGTTCGCCGGCAGCGTGGCTCCGAGATAGCTACCCCCTCCGAGCAAGAGTAAAACCGAAGAGCTCGCAAGAAACGCGCCGAGAAATTGGGAGGCCCAGTACGGAGGGGCCTCCTTCCACGTGATTCGCCCGCTGCTGGCCAGCGCTAACGTCACCGCGGGATTGAGATGCGCGCCCGAGACGTGGACGAAGAGGACGATCGGGATCAGAACGGCCAGAAACCAGGCCGAGGCCATCATCCACTGTGGGATTCCGCCCGCTTCACCGGCCGCTACGATCGTACCGGTCCCGATCCCGACGAGCAGTGCCGTTCCCGCGACCTCGGCGAGGCACCGGTGAACGAGACGACGCGACACGCAGACTCAGCGGCTGTGGGCCAACGCGGCTCGGCGCTTGTCGGCCAGGGCAAGTTCTCGCCGGAGCCCTTCGACGTGTGCCTGAAGGTCCCGACGCACCTGGCGAAATCCCGCGTCGTCGAGCTTCTCGGGATCGGGAAGCGCCCAATCTCGGACCTCAATGGCCTTCAGCTTCGCGGGACAGCTCGCGCTGTCCAGGCAGCCCATCGTGACGATCACTTTCGATATGGCCATCATCTCGTCCGTCAGGAGCTGGGGCCGATGGGACGGCATCTCAAGTCCGATTTCGCGCAGCATGCCCTCCGTCCTCGGATTGGGGGCGGCTGCAGGTTGGGTCCCGGCGGAGAGCGCTCGCCAACCGCTGGCGGGATTCCAGTTGAACATCGCCTCCGCCATGAGAGAGCGACAGGCGTTCTCGACGCAAATGAACAGGACCGTCCTCTCGGGCATCCGCATTCAGTCCTTCGGTTTGACGGCCCGGATATCCGCTGAGACTACGCCGAGGGAGGCCTGGCCCTCAAGGGATCCGGGCGTCTTTTCGGGATGTTTTAGATCCAGGTGGACGTCCCTGAAGCCGGCCCTCCTGAGGAGCGCCCTAACCTCCTTGACTTCAAGGGCGCCCGACGAACAGGACGACCAGAGCGACGGGTCGGCCCGGTCCCGGGCGGATATCGGGCGCGTAGCCACCACATCCGAGATTGCAAGGTGGCCGCCGGGACGGAGCACCCGAAAGGCCTCACGATAGACGGGAGCTTTCTCCGGGGCGAGGTTGATCACACAGTTCGAGATGACCACGTCCACCGAGTTGTCGGCGACCGGAAGGTGCTCGATTTCCCCGAGCCGAAACTCGACGTTCGAGTAGTGACCTTTTCGGGCATTCCCCCGGGCCTTCCCGACCATTTCGGGGGTCATGTCCACACCGATTACGTGCCCCTTCGTCCCTACCTTCTTCGCGGCGAGGAAACAGTCGATTCCCGCGCCGCTCCCAAGGTCGAGAACCACCTGACGCGGTTTGAGAGCCAAGATGGCGGTCGGATTGCCACACCCCAGCCCAAGATTCGCATCCTCCGGAATGGCCGCCAACTGCTTGGAGGAGTACCCAAGCTGGGCCGCGACCGACGTAGGCCCGCAAGAGGCCCGCCCGGCCCCGTTCCCGCAACAGCCCGACGACGCTCCACCGGTCGAGCAGCACCCGCCCCCGGACGCGATCCTCCCGTACCGTGCTCGGACCTGTTGTCTTCGGGCATCAGCGGATATCCTGCTCGCGGGGCGCCGCATCATGGCACGATCACCCCCGGATGCTCGGCCAATCGGTAGTACATCCACTTCCCTTGCCGGCGCCCTTTCACGAGCTTCGCGCCCACGAGAACGGCCATGTGGTGGCTCACGGTCGCGTGCGTCAAGCCTGTGGCCGCCTGGATTTCACAGGCGCACAGCTCTTTTCGCCGCTTGAGAAGCGCGACCGCGAGGAGACGGTTCTCGTCCGACAGCGCGCGCACGCGCTTCAACGCCTCGGGAAATCGGGCCGAGGCCGCGACCTTCTTCGCGAGATCCTGATACTCCGGCACGCAACAGGCGGCCTCTTCTCCCGTGAGCCGCTGCAGTCGGGTTGCAAGGGCCGAGTCGGCTTTCACCGTCGACATCATGTTGACGCACATCAACACGATATATGTAGATTTCTGTCAACATGAGCTGGCCCTCCGGTCACCGAAACTTCCCCGCCGGAGGGGGGCCGGCGTATGGATTGTCGGGCTGAATCCTTCCGAGGGCCGAGGGGGGCAGGGCGGTGGCTACCGAGACGCGGGGTTCCTTCGCATCGCGAGCTGGTTCAGCTCGTCGAAGGTGATGGCCCCTTCGAGGAGCGTTTCGAATGTCCCCCTCTGGAGAACTTCCTCGCTGACCCGCCTCAACAGTCCCATCGTAACATACGAGGCGCCCGGGCCAAAGCTGACGCGCTTCACCCCGAGCTGCTCGAGCTCGGAAATCGAGGGCAGTCCTTTGCGAACCATCACGTTCACCGGACACTGGACCGCCTGCACGAAGGTCGATATCTCGGCCGCGGTCGTGAGCCGCATCGGATAGACGCAATCGGCGCCGGCATCCCGATAGGCCATCCCCCGTCGAATCGCTTCTTGGAGGCGAGCGTCGGGCTCTCCCGGCGCGCGCCACAGGGCATCGGTCCGGGCATTGACGACGAGGGGGATTCCCGTGGATTCCTCCAACTTCCGGATCGCACGGATCTTCCGGACCTGGGCCTCGAGAGGGAAGAGCTGGTGACTCGTCGGGTCCTGATCCTCGAGGTTGATTCCCACCGCTCCCGCCGCGAGGGCTCCCTTGATCGTGGCCACCACCGCGCTCGGCGTGCGGCCAAACCCCGCGACCACGTCCGCGCTCAACGGCACCGAGAGCTTCGTTGCTATTCTCCGAATTGCGGCGAGGTAGTCGCGCTTCGGAATCTCTTCCCCGTCCGGATACCCCAGCGAAGTCATCAGCCCCGCACTGGACGTCGCCACGGCGGGAAACCCGGCGTCCTCGAACAATCGGGCGCTAGGAACGTCCCACGCATTCGGTAGGACAAGGATGTGCGGACCGTGGTGAAGGCTCCGAAACCTTTCGGCCAATGCTGCTGGGTCGCTCATCCACTCTTCGAAGACGGTCGGGGGTTATGACGCGTCGGTACGCGTTCCTCTCAAGAAGGCCCTCCGGAGCACCGGTAGGTCCGACGATCGTCCGTCGTAAGGCGCGGGCTTTACGGGGCTGAGCGGCTCCGGAGTTCCCCCCTCTCTCTCGATACTCGTTGGAAGGCTCCTGTGAGCGTCAAGGAGCTCGTCTCCACGAATCGCATGGGTTCAGATCGGTCTCGTCGTTCCTCTCGGGCGCTCCCCGAGTCACTGGCGGTGGTCCACCTTCAACCGCGCAGGGCGGACGACAGCGGGAACGGACGGAGTGGCCAACGGGACTCGAAATCCTCGGGGCCGAGAAGCAGATCGATGTGGGGCCGCGCTACCCGCAGCGCCCCGACGCTCGGCTCGAACCCGGGCCGACGAGTGTAGGGGGTGACCCTCGTGAATCTCGTCGAGGTCGTCGCCCTTGCCGCCGTGACCGCGCTCTACGTCGTCTTCCGGTTGGCAATACTCTTTGACGCCATCGTTGCCGTTGCCGTTTTGATGGTCGGAGTGGCGCTCGTCATGACCGTCTGGGTGCTCCGAATCCGGGCACGTTAGCCGTCGGCGCAGGGGAGGGCCCCGCCGTGACCCTGTGAGGGGTGGGATCTGAACGGAAGCGGAAGTCCCCCTCCCGATCTTCGAGCCGGCCGACCCATCGACGGTCGGCCGGCCGGTCGAGGCAGGCCCACCCGCGGGATCAGAACCCCAGCAGGATTGCGACGAGCAGGAGGATGCCGACGATCACCCCGATTCGGACCCAGTGGAATGTCGTCATCGTCGTCTGATCGATGCGCTTCAGCATCTCGTTCGGATCGTTCGTGGACAAGGGTGCTCCCCCCATGGTCATCTGAGATTGCCCGACCATGGAGTGCCGAGTGCTCCTCATGGTAATGAGGCAGACCCAGGGAGTCACGCGCCGGAAGAGTGTCTAGGACCGACGGCAGCGCTGACCGGCGTAGCCATCAAGCGGCCGTCGTACCTCGGCTTTGCCCGCAGTTTCTCACCGCTCCTTTCTCGGGACCGAGGGCGTGTCTCGAGCAGACGGTGTCGACGGGAAACCGATCGACCCGTGCTCGTCGTCCCACTCGGTAGGTAGCGCAGTAATACACCGCCGGGCATGGTGAGGGAGGTGGGCGCCTCCAATCTTCCACCACGCGAACCTCGTCACCGACGCCGCGTCGCGCTGGCGGCCACCGTCGTGGTCGCGATCGTCGCGGTCGGCTTGGTGCTGGCCGTTCTCCTCGTGCCCTTCGCGCCGGGTGCCCCGGCGGCGAACCCCAATTCCCCGACGGAGATTGACCTCCTCCCCTCGAGCGGGACGC
The DNA here is from genome assembly GCA_035625085.1 of Thermoplasmata archaeon. Taxonomy (GTDB): domain Archaea; phylum Thermoplasmatota; class Thermoplasmata; order Lutacidiplasmatales; family UBA184; genus Lutacidiplasma. The sequence goes on along the minus strand of DASPQG010000021.1, from coordinate 8,700 downwards.
ACTCGACGTGCATCGTCGCGACACCGGGCGTTCCGCGGCCGAGCCTCCCGCTGCACAACGGAACGCTGCAGGCGAACACGTACGGCGTCCCCGCGGGTACCACGGGACACGCCGGAATGTGCTACAACGCCGGTTCCGGTTCGCTGTTCTCCTGGGCGAATTGGAGCAAGGTCGGGGGCGCCGGCGGATGGTTCTCCTACCCACAGATCGCGTACGGCGTCGCCAACTACGAGGGGGCGGCGACGACCTACACGAACCAGAGTCCTACGTGGGTGCTTCCCCAGACCGTCGCGAGCACCGTGAACGAAAGCTTGTGGGTGATGGCAAGCTACGACCTTCGGGCGCCCAGCGCCTCCGATGTGGACGGCTACGACCTTTCGTTCGACGACTTCCTCAGCGAAGGACTGCCGCCGACCTTCGAGACGCCCCCGTTCCCCTTCGTGGAGATCGAGATCTTCCTCGCCCACAACATCTCCTACCCGTTCCACTGGATCCACTGGAGCACCCCGACGGTCGTGAACGGGACGCTGCAGAGCGAGCCCTGGGACGTCGCCTACTGGTGCCACGGCGTCGACAACGGTTCGAACGCCAACGTGAGCTTCGATTTCTCCTACGGCGGCCAAGCGACGCACGGACTCGCCGACGGAACGCTCGGCGTCAACCTGAGTGCCCTCTTCGCGGAAACGGAGACGCTCATGCCCGGGGCTTCGTGCTGGACCGGCTCGGCCGCCCAGTTCCCTGGGTTCTATCTCGGCGAGGAGGACCTGGGGTCCGAGGACGGGGCCCGGGGCGGGTCGTCGTTCAATTACAACTGGACGGTCACGAGTTACTGTCTGCACACCCGCGTCTCGTCGGCCTCCCTGTCGGATCTCGCGTGTCGGGTCGAGGGCAGCGGCACTGGCCTCTCCATGGGTGGAGCCTCCGGGGCGGCTCTTTCTTGGGATACTCTTCGAGGGCCCTCGTCCCTTGGGTCCGGCCCTCTGGGAATGGTTGCGGTAGTTGTGCGGGACCATGCTAGGAGGGGGCGGCCGGCCCGTGAGTCCCATGGCCTGGATTGGGCAGCGAGGATTGTCGAGGACGGCCGTCGGCGTACGGCCGAAGTAACTCGAGTGGCATTGACTTAGGGTTTAAACGGGGGAGTTCGACCATCTTCGGTCTAGGTCCTCCATGGGAGTAGCGCTCGAGCTCCCTCCGGAACTTCTCGACTTCATCAAGTTCGAACCACCACAAACGCTCCTGGTGCGCGGACCGCCGGGCACCGGGAAGACGATGCTCGTCCTGGAACTGTTGAAGTCGTTCACAGGCAACGGAATCTATGTCTCCGGCCGAGTCTCCGTGCCGACCCTCCAGCGGGCGTTTCCGTGGCTGGGCCGAAGCGAGCTACCGATTCGCACCGTGGACTCTTCCCGAGCCACGGGCGGGGTCCAGCTAACGCACCAGATGCTCCAACGCGCCCGTCAGATGGTCGCCGGCTCGGAAGAGAGCGAGGAAGTGCGGGCGCTCTGGCTGCCCCATCCCCTCCTCGAGGAGTGGAGTCAGATCACGGTCGGGAGCCCCACCATGATGGTGATCGACTCCTGGGATGCCCTCGTGGAGCGGTACATCGGCCCGGCCGACCCCCGGGGGGCGGCGCTGCCCGATCGGGCGGAGATCGAGCGCATTCTGATCGACCTGATGTCCCGGGCTCCCGTGTTCCTCGTGCTCGTCGCAGAGTCCGCGTCGAGCGACCAACTCGACTACCTCGTGAACGGGGTGGTCACGACGCGATGGCAGCCCGTCGGCGCGCGCCGGGAGCGGTGGCTGGCGCTCGAGAAGCTCCGAGGTGTGCGAATCGACAATCCAGAGTATCCGTTCACGCTGGACGGGGGACGCTTCACCTGCATCACACCATCGCCTCCCGCGTACGCTCCCCAACCGATCCATCTCGCCGAGCTGCCCACGCCGGTCCCCGGACGAATCTGGCCGGGAAGTCCGGAGTTCTTTGCCGCCTTCGGGGACTTGCCGGCTCCGGGCCTCTCCCTGTTCGAGCTCGACGGACCGGTTCCGTACTCGGCGGTCCGAGTCATCCATGGCCCTATCCAGACCGGAGTGATCCATCACGGGGGGCGAGTGGTCCATCTCATCCCACCGGGAATGCCCCCGGAGAGCGTCGTCGACCTCTACCGGATGGTGTTCTCCGAATCTCAGGTCGCGCAGAGCGTGCGGATCGCGACCGGAACCATGCCTTCCGCGGCGAAGGTCCCGGACCTCATCCTTCCCCTCCCCAACCCTCACGGGGAACCCCTGGCGCCGCGGTTCGAAGAGGCATGGCGATTCATGGGGGAGACTCCGGCCAACGGACCCCGGCTCGCGATCATCTGGCTCTCGGGGATGGAGGCGCTCGCTCACGCTCAAGGATTCTCTTACGACCCGCTGGTCTTCCCGGCGCTGACGGCGAACATCATCAGCCAACTCGGAGTCCACTTCCTGTACGTCGGAGAGAGCGACGACCCGTTGACCCGCCGGCTCGCGCCGATCGCCTCGCGTCACCTCCGATTCGCCCAGCGGTACGACCGAACCTTCCTCGAGGGCGTCAATCCACAGACTCCGGAGTTCGTGCTGGCCGAGGGCGATGCGACCTCTCCGTACCGGCTTATCCGGATAGTGTAGGAGGCACGCTATGGGAACGGAGGGGGCGAGCGAGACCACGCCCCCGGAGGTGCCCCGCGGGGCGGTTCCGACGGCCATCGTGGCCGCCCAGGACTTCCGGACCCGGCTCCTCCTGAGGGGGTTGCTCCTCACCCAGCACGTCCAGATCGTCGGAGAAGCCGAGACTTCGCGCCAGTGCCTCTCCCTCGTTCGGAGGGCCCGTCCGAGCCATCTCATCGTCCATCTGAACCTCGGCGACGGCACGGCCTTCGGGCTGATCGCCGAGGTCCGCGGGGCCGTCCCGGGCGTCCGGATCATCCTCGTCACGCCGCTCCAACGGGCCGGATCTCTCGGCCAGAAACCGTCCGAACGGCCGGACGCCGTGCTGGCCGAGCCGTTCACGATGCTCGACTTCTCTGCCGCGTTGTATCCTCCGGCCGAGGGTGCCGCCTCCGGCGGGGCTGCGAAGACGCTCGCGCACGAGCGGCAGCGCGCGTTCGAGCCGTAGGGGAGAGGATCGGATCTCTATCGTGCGGCGGGCTCAGTCCCCTCCGCACCGGGACAGCACGCTCAGCGACTCCACCGTCGCCCACCGGCTTGGCTCGTTCGGCGGCTCGAGCCGCAACGGAAACACGGGCCGGTCGAACGAGTACCCTCCGTGAAGCGGGTCGAGGTCTGGGTGGTCCGCGTCGAGCGCCCACGTGCCGTCCGACCGCTGCTTCTCCCGCAGCCATCGGAGGGCGGGTCGCATCCGAGGATCAGAACCGTATCCCAGACCCGAAAGAATCCGCAACCCGACCAGGAGGTCGTAGTAGTAGTGGTTCGGGTAATGGATCCGGAACCACGGGGGATAGCGGACCCGCCCCTCGTCCATCAGGTGCCGGCGAAGGTAGAACTCCGCGCCACGCTCGATCGATCGACGGACCGTGGGATCCCGGGAATCCTCCGGGATCTCAGCGAGCGCCGCGAGCCCCTCCCATCCGTCCAGAGTGCCGGTCTTCGAGGGGAAGCAGTGCCACCCCCCGTCGGGCTTCTGGGTCCGGACGATCCATGCGATCGACTTCTGGACGGCCGGGTGATCGAGGTAGCCAAACCGGACGAGATACCGGACCGCGTTGCCGGTGACGCAGACCTCTCCGGTCTTTCCGCTGAGGTCCCCGCCCTTCTCCCTCCACCGGTCGAGAATCAGGTCCGCCATTCGCCGAATCCGCGGGTCGTCCCGCCGCATGCCCAGGTCGGAGAGGACGATGGCACGCCAGTTGGTCACGGCGTACTTGGGGTTGTAGAGTTCTCCCGCGGAAGCGCCGGGAGTGACCCAGTGACCGTCCGGGAACTGACGGTCCAAGAGGGAGGCCGCCCACCCTTCGCGGCCGATCGATTGACGTGCCGTGCGAACGCGCGCGTCCCCGGGCGAGCGGCCCTCCACCTCGGTCCAGAACCGCCATCGCACGCTGGGGTCGGATTTCGGCCCGGTGAGCCACCTCCGGATCTTCGGGGAGACGCGCATGGCGGAGGGAGGACCGCATCCCCCTTAAGACGCTTCACGGTCGCCCGATCGGTCCCTCGCCCATTTCCGAATCCTTTCGAGGGCGGGACCCCCCCTACTCCGTCTTCGCGAACCCGGGCGCTCCTCTGCAGGACGCTCGGAAGGCCCTTCCCGACCTCCGTTAATTAGGCGGGGGTCATCGACCGGTCGTGGCCGATTCTCCATACCGGCATCTCTCCCACGCGTACGGCCGGAATCACTTCGCGGTCGACCGGCCGTTCCAAGAGATCCTTCGGTTCTATCGGGGAAGCCTTCCGGATTTCTCTCGACTCGGCGAATTCGTCGGACGCGATCTGTACGAAGTCGCCGACTACGTGGACAAGCTCGGCCATCCCGAACTTATCACTTGGAGCGTGGACGGAGAGCGCGTCGACCGGGCTTGGATGGCACCGTCCGAGATGCGCGTCCTCGAGTGGCTGATGCGGGAGGCCGCCGTGAACCAGGCCCCGTATCGGCGCGGCGATTGGTTCGAGCATTTCGCCGCGCTCTATCTCGTCGCCGACCCGGGGGTCGGGTGCATCCTGACCGTCACGAACCAGACTGCTTACGCGATCTACAAGTACGGTGACGCCGAGGCGAGGGCGCTCCTTCCGGGCCTGATCGGCGAGCAGGACCCCGTCCGGTACGGCGCTACGTGGTTCACCGAGATCCAGGGGGGCAGCGACCTCGGGGCCAACCGGGTGACGGCGAAGCCCGGCGAGGGACGGTGGACGGTCGACGGCGACACGAAGTACTTCGCGAGCAACGCCGGGCTCGCTGAGCTCGCGCTCGTCACCGCCCGGGTGGAGGGGGCCGGTCCCGGGGTGAAGGGGCTCGGACTCTTTCTGGTGCCAGAGCGGCGCCGCGATGGGACGCGCAACTTCTCCGTGCGTCGCCTGAAGGAGAAGAGCGGCACGGTCGGGGTCCCCACGGGCGAGGTCGAGTTCACCCACGCGGAGGCGATGCTGCTTGGGGCCGCCGACAAGGGCGTCTACTACACGCTCGAGAACCTGATGGTCTCCCGGCTCGCGAACTCGGTCGCCGCTCTCGGAATCGCTCGGAAGGCGTACCTGGAGGCGTACTACTACGCCCAAGCGCGCACGGCGTTCGGCCGACGGCTGATCGACCATCCGCTGGTGCGCCGCGACCTCGTGGACCTCGAGGTGGCGATCGAAGGCGCGATGGCGCTCACGTTCCACGCCGTCGAAGCGTTTCAGCGAGCCTGGACCGACACGCCTCCGTACCACGCGCCGTATCACTTCGCTCGCCTGCTCGCACACATCACGAAGAACGTCACCGCCGACATGTCCGCCCACGTGACGAGGGTCGCGATGGAGCTGCACGGAGGCCTCGGGTTCCTTCGGGAATTCCCCTTTGAGCGGTGGCATCGGGAGGCTCTGATCACCCCGATCTGGGAAGGCCCGAGCAACATCCAGGCGCTCGACCTTCTCGAGGTGATCGCGAAGAAGGGGGCGGAGAAGCTGCTCCTCGAGGAGGTCGCCGCGAACGAGGCCGAGGTCCGTGTCGGACGCGCGCCGTACGCCCTCGCCCGGGCGCGGGTCGAACAGACCCTGAACTCCCTCCCTTCCCTATCGGAGACCGAGGCGCAGTTCTTCGGGAAGGACTTCCTGAACGACCTCGGCCACTCGATCGCGGTCGCGCAGCTCGTGCGGATCGCGAACGCGCCCTCGTCCCCCCGGTTCGAGCAGGTGGCCGCCTGGTACGCCCGACGGTTCCTCGAAGGGAAGCGCTACGACCTACCGACCGCGAGCGAGATCGATCGGGTGATCCAGATCGACCGCGAGGCGACGACCGGGAACGGGGGCTAGCGCCTCCCCTCGGAACGCTCAAACCTCCCTTCGCCTAGGCGGTGCATCGTGAGGGTCCGCGCGGTCCTTCCTCCGTTCCTCCCGCTCGAGGAGATCGAACGACGGGTGGGTGCGATTCTCCCGGGGATCGACATCGCGACCTCCCTCGACGCCACCAGCCACTTCCCGCCCGAGGAGGTCGAGGTCCTCATCCTCACGACGTTTCATGAGCTCAACGCCGGCGCGCTGGCGAAACACCGTTCGCTCAAGTTCGTCCAGGTCGCGAGCACGGGCTACGACCGGGTCGACCTCGGGGCCTGCCGCGCCCGGGGCATCATGGTCTCCAACATCCCGGTCGCGAACTCGAAGACGGTCGCCGAGCACGTGGTCCTGATGACCCTCGCCCTTCTCCGCGACCTTCGCGGGCTCGATTCGGACATGCGGCGAGGGGAGTGGCCAATGCTGACCGGGGCGAGCGACCTCGCCGGCAAGGTGTTCGGGATCGTCGGCACCGGGCGGATCGGCCGCGAGCTCGCCGCCCGCCTCGTCCCCTTCGAGACGTCCACGATCTACACGGACGTGGTTCCGCTCCCTCCGGACGAGGAGCGCCGCCTCGGGCTCACGCGGGTCGAGTTCCGCGACCTACTTGCGCAGGCCGACATCATCTCCCTCCACCTGCCGCTGACCGAGAAGACACGAGGGATCATCGGGCCGGCCGAGTTCGCACTCATGAAGGACCAGGCCGTGTTCATCAACACGGCCCGGGCCGAGCTGGTCGATTCGGCCGCGCTGCGCGAAGCGGTGACCCGGGGTCGGATTCGCGTCGGGCTCGACGTCTACCCTACCGAGCCGCCGGATTTCTCGGACCCGATCTTCCAGGCGCCCGGGACCGCGTTCACCCCGCACATCGCGGGGGTGACGTTCGAGGCGCAGCAACGGTTCCTGCAGGAGACGGTGAAGAACGTGCTGCGATTCGTCCAGGGGAAGGAGCCGCTCTACCGGGTCGACGCGCCTTCCCCGGCCGGGTAGTGCGCCCAACGGGGGAGCATGAAGGTCTCGGAGGAGCTCTCGCAGCTCCTGGACGCCCACGGCGTCCACGAGATCTTCGGGAACCCGGGAACCACCGAGCTCCCGTTCCTGGAAGGGATCCGCCAACGATACTTCCTGACGCTCCACGACTCGATCGCCCTCGGCGCCGCCGATGGGGCCGCCCAGGTCACCCGAGGGGTGACCGTCGCCAACCTGCATGCGGCCCCCGGTCTCGGGAACTCGATCGGATTCCTCGACACGGCCCGTCGTAACCACTCCCCCGTGCTCGTCACCGTCGGCCAGCAGGACCTCCGGCACGCCGACCAGAACCCGCTCCTCTTCGGGGACTTCCGGTCGATGGCGCAGGGACTCGTGAAGTTCTTTCACGAGGTCCGCCGGCCCGAGGAGCTCGAGGCATCGGTCGAACGGGCGGTGCGGGCCGCCCTGGAGCCACCGATGGGCCCGGTCCTACTGAGCCTCCCGATGAACGTCCTCGAGGAGACGGCTCGCTCTGTGTCGAATCGGATCGAGTCCAACCCCGCCCCCTCGGAGGATGTGCGAGGGATCTCCGAGCAGCTCCGGGCCGCGTCGAACCCGGCGCTCGTCGTCGGTTACGAGGTCGACGTCTGCGACGCGTTCGCAGAGGTCGGCGAGCTCGCGCGCCGGCTCGGGTCGCCGGTGTACGCGGAGCCGATCTGCTCCCGGGCGCCGATCCCGGAGGGCCTCCCGAACTTCGCGGGCGACCTCCTTCCCCAGAGCGCGTACATCGACTCCACCCTTGGGGGCCACGACCTGGTCGTGCTGGTAGGCGCGGACCTCACGCTCTATCCGTACAGCGCCGCGCCGCTCCTTCCGGGAGTGCGGCTCGCCTACCTCGGCACGGACCCTTCGGTGCCCGGGAAGCTCCACTGCGAGCATGCCTTCGGGAACGTGAAGCACCTCCTCGGAGCCCTCCTCGACGGAATACCGCCGACCGGACGGGCCTTCCGTCGGCCACCGGATTTTGGGCGCGCCAATCGCGTAGCACGGTCGGCCCCCCGGATGGGAGGAGAGTTCGTCGTCGATGCCATCCGTCGGGCGTTCCCTGACTTTACGGTCGTGGACGAATCGGTCTCCCTCATCCCCACGATGAAATCCGTCGGGTTCTACCACGGCAAGGACAGCTACTTCTCCTCCCGTAGCCAGCAGCTCGGCTGGGGCCTCGCCGCGTCCATCGGGATCGCGCTGCGGCGGCCGAAGACGGTCGTCGTCGTGGGGGACGGGGCGCTCCAGTACTCGGTTCAGTCGCTCTGGACGCTCGCTCGGTACCGGATCCCGACCAAGGTCGTGGTCGTGAACAACGGCAGCTACGCCATCCTGAAGAGCTACTCGAAGGCGAACCATCCCGGCCTCGCGAACGCTCCATACCTCGAGCTCCCGGGAGTCGACGTCCCGGCGATCGCCCGAGGGTACGGTGTGGATGCGTCGACCGTGGAAGCCCCCGAGCGACTCGACCGCGCGCTCGCGGAGCTTCGCGACCGGGACGGACCGGCCCTCCTCAACGTCCTGGTCGACCGGACGGTACCGGACCTCTTTTCGTGACTACGCTCGGGAAGCGCCGCGATTAGCTTAGCTTCGGAACCCGGTAGCGAGCAATCCCTGGAGGAGATCCGCGTGCTTTCGCTCGTCGGCCTCCATGCTGGCGATCAGGATCGCCATCGTTCCCTGGAG
>DASPQG010000020.1:0-6249 GCA_035625085.1 Thermoplasmata archaeon | reverse complement strand
TTCGGCGTCTCCTCAAACGGTTGGTAGCGGTCGACCCACGTCACGAGCGACAGATCCTCGAGCGAGAGCCGGTTCCGTCCGGGGGTCTCGAGGTACTCCTTGACGAGCTTCGCCCGTTCGTCGAGAAACTGGGACGGAGTGAGAAGGCCGGCGCGCCGGAGGACGAGGTCGGTGAAGTAGTCGGTCGTCCCCTCCATCCACCACAGCAGTCGCGTGTAGGTCTCCCGGGTGTAGTCGAACGGCATCAGCGCCTTCGGACGGATCCGCTTCACGTTGTAGAGGTGCAGGTACTCGTGCGCGAGAAGGCTCAGGAACCGCCGGTAGGACTCCTCCGGCCGGAAGCAGTTCCGCTCAACCACGCAGGACGTGGAGACGAGGTGCTCGAGACCACCATCCCGCAGGTTCGTGAGGTGGACGAAGAACGTGTACTGGCTCAGCGGAGAATCGCCGACGAGGGCCATGGCCGCCTCAGCAATCCGACCGACATCCCGCTCGAGCGTCTGGGCGTCGTAGTTGCCTCCCTCTCCACAGAGGCAGACCCGGTGGGGGATCCCGCCCGGCCGAACCGTCAGCACGACCGGTCGGCCGACGTCGATCGGGTTGTCGACGAGCTCGTCGTAATCTCGCGCACGGAAGCTCGGAGGAGTCGTTCCCACCGAAGCGAGCTCCGTGACAACCGTCCAGTCCGGCGACAGGTCGAGGGTCACCGTGACCGGTTCCCCGGCCTGGCCGTCCACGTACGGCAGGCAGAGCGCCGCGTTGAGGAACATGTGCTCGGTCGTGAGGTCGAACCCCTCGGTGATGAGCTCGTTGCCGTAGACGGTGTAATCCACATGGACGCGGGTCGCCCCGTTCGTCTCTACCCGCCATCGTGCCTTGTCGATCGGTTCCACCCGAAGCGGCGAACCGTCCGGCGCGCGGCGCGCCGCGAAGTCCCGGAACCCCCGGCTGTAGTTGCGAATCACGTAGGATCCGGGGACCCACGAAGGGAGGACGAGGTCGACCGTCGGTGAGGAGACCCCCTCGAGGTCGACCGAGAACCGGCCCCGATGTTCGGCCGGGGCGCCGGAGTGGACCGTGTAGCGGATCTCCATGGCCCCTTCTCACGCGAAGCCGCGGAGGTCGCGGTCGGACGATCGCTCGCCTTCCTTCGGAACGTAAGGCTCGCCGGCGATTCCCAGGTGGGCGGCGAGCGTGCGGAACGTCTGGAGGAGCTTCTGGATCGACTGCGCCATCTCGCGCTGCTCGGCCCGGAGCTGCTGGAGTTCCTCCCGAAGGTTGCGAAGCTCGACCTCCCAACGTGCCTGGTCCGACCCGATCGTCACAGAGAATCCCTCGCTCGGTCGAAGGGAGCTCGGTAATTACCTTGTCCCGGAGGGCGGGAGCGGGAATCCGCAGCCAACGTCGCGATCGTCCGGGGAACGCATGACCCCGAACTCCGGCGCTCACCGGGGGTGGCCGAGCGTTAAGTAGCCAAATCGCAATTCCGATATCGGAATTGCGATGTTCCGGGCGAGTTGGCGCACGTCAGACGGTGGTGGTCCGGCCACTCGATGGCCCCCGCCTGCGGTCGGGCGTAATCGCCATGTACCCCGGGATTTCGGGCGGAGGTAGGAACACCATGGCGGACGCGATCATCGCGCAGGATCTCACGAAGACGTTCAACGGCCGCGTGAAGGCGGTGGACGGGGTTTCGTTCTCCGTCAAGGAGAACGAGATCTACGGCTTCCTCGGGCCGAACGGAGCAGGGAAGACGACAACCCTGTCCCTGCTGACCGCCGTGCTCGGGCCGACCCGGGGCCGAGCCACCGTCGACGGGCTCGACGTCTTCCATGACCCCCACGAGCTCAAGCAACGCATCGGGCTCGTCTTCCAGGAGGCGACCGCCGACCAGGATCTGACCGGTCGCGAGAACCTCGAGCTGGCCGCGGCGCTCTTCGGTGTCCCCCTCCGCGAGACCCCCGCGCGGGTGAACGAACTCCTGGAGCGCCTCGCGCTCGCGGACTCCGCCGACCGCCTGGTGAAGACCTACTCCGGCGGAATGCGCCGCCGGCTCGAGCTCGCCGTCGGGATCGTTCATTCGCCGCGAGTGCTGTTCCTCGACGAGCCGACGCTGGGCCTCGACCCCCAGGGAAGGGCGGGGTTCTGGAAGATCGTGAGCGAGCTCCGACGGGACACCGGCATGACGGTCTTCCTAACGACCCACTACCTTGACGAGGCCGACGGGATGTGCGACCGGATCGCGATCATCGACCATGGGAAGATCGTGGCCGAAGGGACCCCCTCGCAGCTCAAGGATCGCATCGGCGGAGACGTCGTCACGGTCCGTCCCACGGCGACGTCCCCGTCGCTGGAAGCCGCGCTGAAGGCGCTTCCCGGCGTCACCGCCGTTTCGACCCAGGACGACACCTACCGCGTGAAGTGCCCGAGCGGTGACGTCCTGATCCCCAAGATCGTTGGGGCCGCGACCAACCTCGGGGTCTCGATCGCAGGGATCTCGCTGCGGAGACCGAGCTTGGACGAGGTGTTCCTCGAGTTCACCGGGCGGGAGTACCGCGAGGACGAGGGTCCAACGGCCACCGACCGGGCGGTGTTCATGACCCGGTTCCAGAACTCGCGCAGGGGGAGTCGATGAGCGCCGTGCGTCGGTGGGCCGCACTGACCCGACGGGAGCTTTTGAAGCTCTCTCGAAACCCGCAGGCGATCATTACCTCCCTGCTGCTCCCGATCCTGTATCTGGTGCTGTTCGGTCAAGGGTTCAACTTCACGAACTTGCTGAACTCCAACCCGTTCCTCACCCCCGCGCAGAAGAGCCAGTACCTCCAGCAGGCATTCCTGGGCGCGCCGGACTACTTCTCGTACTTTTCGGCCGGGATGGTCGGGTTCGTGGCGGTCACGGCCACCCTGTTCGTCGGGGCGAACGTCATCTTCGACAAGCTGTTCGGGAGCCTCAAACGGGTGGCCGCCTCTCCGGCCACGGCCACCGATATCTTCGGGGCCCGGCTGGTCGCCGGCTCGCTCCAGCCGGTCGGACTCGCGTTCCTGGTCCTCGGGCTCTCGATCCTGCTCGGCAACCTAGGGCTCGCCGGCCTTCACATCAGCGTGGCGGTATCGGTGATTGGTGCGGCGGAGGTCGTGGTGGCGATCTTGCTCCTTTCGGTGATGTTCGCCTCCCTGTTCCTCTCGCTCGGGTTCACGATCGAGCAGCCGCAGACGTACTTCGCGGTCGTGAACGCGATCAACCTACCGGTGCTCCTCACCTCGGCCGCCCTCTACCCGTGGGGCCTGATGCCCGTCTGGCTGCAGACCATCGCTTCGTACAACCCGGTGACGCTCGCGGTCTGGGTCCTGCGGATCAACTTCTTCGGCGACGCCTTCTACGCGTACCCGGCCTGGGTCTATCTCGCCGGCCTGTTCGTCTGGGCGGTGGCGATGTTCAGCGTCGCGACCCTGCTGACCCGCCGAGCGCTCGCCCCGCGGAAGTAGGGCCTCAGCCGGAGGGACCCGAAGGACCGAAGGGGGAGTCGACGGTGCCCTTCTCCACGAACGGCACCCACGCCCCCTTCTCGGCCGAATAGTCGACCCGCTGGAGCTCGACGACGAACGATTTCAGGAGCTCGGCGGGCGCCGGGCGGACGGAGATCGCGTACACGTAGATCCCGAACCCCATGAACTCCATGACCCGGTGGAGCACCTCGGAAAGGGACTCGCGGGGCACCGTGACCCGGATCGACGTCTCGCCGAGGAGCTGCGCGAACTCATCGACATTGAACGGTCGGTCGAGCGTGATCAGGGGCTGGGAAACCGCCCCAGGGGAAGGGGCGGGGGCCGAAGGAGCCGAAGAAGAGGCAGGTGTCGCCGCGCCCGTTGTCCCCGGACGAGGGACGGCGGGGGCCCGGATCGGTGGGGGCGCCCCGCCGTCCTTCGGCGGATACCGGTCCAGCACCGGGCTCGCATCCCGCCCCACGAATCGTGGGCGGACGGGGGCCTTCGTGGGCCGGTGCACGTGAGCTGGGGTCCTCTTTCGGCCGCGCTTCTTCTCTGCCATGGGCGGGTGTCGCGCGGTACCCGAATCTCGGAGGGCCATAAGGCATCGCACCGACCCGGAATCGGCACCAGGGAGGGCACGCTTCTCTGAGGTTGTAGCGACGGAGACCGTGTGTCCCCACGTCACGGGGGGCCAGTTTTGTCGTTCCCGGAACGACAGATGGATTATGTAGGCAAGGGTTGGTGGTCACCTGAGGTCCCGACCAGAGACGGGACCCGTAACGAAGGAGTCACAATGCCGGCACGCGTGATGAAGGAGTTCCAAGCGCCCCGTGGGCTACCGCGCAAGACCGCGTCGGTCTGCCCTGAGTGCATCAAGGTCATTCCCGCAATCGTCCGGGAGAAGGAGGGCCGGGTCATCATGGAGAAGACTTGCCGGGCCCACGGATACTTCTGGGACATCATCTCGAACGACGTCGACTTCTACCTCCGGATGGAGGCGTATGCCCACGACGGGGTCGGTTACGAGAACCCGTACTACGACAAGTTCCGCGGCTGCCCGACCACGTGCGGGATGTGCAGCCATCACAAGTCCCACACGGGGCTCGCGCTCGTCGACCTCACGAACCGCTGCAACCTGAAGTGTCCGGTCTGCTTCGCCAACGCGAACGCGGCGGGATACGTCTACGAGCCGACCCGCGAGCAGATTCACTTCATGCTGAAGACGCTCCGGGAACAGAAGCCGGTCGGAACGGTCGCGGTCCAGTTCTCGGGCGGCGAACCGACCCTTTCCCCGCTGTTCGTCGACGCGGTGTCGATGGCCCGCGAACTCGGCTTCAAGCAGATCCAGGTCGCCACGAACGGGATCCGATTCGCGAACGAGCCCGGCTTCGCCCAGGCAAGCCGAGACGCCGGATTGCACACGCTCTACCTCCAGTTCGATGGGCTGGACGAAGAGATCTACCGAAAGGTCCGGGGGGTCCCGCTACTCAACGTGAAGCGCAAGGCGATCCAGGCCGCCCGGGAGACCCACACTCCCGCCGCGGAGCTCGCGGCAGGCAAGCCCGACAAGCCGATCTCGGTTGTCCTCGTTCCGACGCTGGTCGGAGGCTACAACGAGAAGGAGATCTGGCCCACGGTGAAGTTCGCGATCGACAACATTGACGTCGTCCGCGGAGTCAACTTCCAGCCGGTGGCGCTCACGGCGCGGATTCCGGACAAGGACCGCTTCCAGATGCGGTTCACCCAGTCGGATCTGGTTCGGATCCTCTGCACGGAGGGGCCGTTCGAGAAGTCGGACTTCTTCCCCGTGCCGTCGGTCGCCCCGATCTCGGAGCTCGTCTCGATCATCCACGGCGAGGAGAAGATGACGCTGACGACGCACCCGGGATGCGGTTGCGCCACGTTCGCGTTCGTCTCGAAGGACGGCAGCAAGATCACGCCGCTTCCCCGGTTCATGGACGTCGACGGCTTCTTCGAGAACGTCGAGTCGATGATCGAGCGGTACCGGGATGCGCGGTTCTCGCGCGTCCGGACGGCGGTCGCGGGAGCCCGGCTCCTGCACGACGTCGCGAAGTTCTTCGACTTCTCGAAAGCGCCGGAAGGGCTGAACGAGAAGAACTCCGTGAAGGTCATCGCCGGGATCTTCACCGAGGGGAACAAGGAAGCCCTCGCGAAGTTCACCTGGCGGACGCTCTACATCGGGAACATGCACTTCCAGGACGCCTACGACTACGATATCCAGCGCCTCATGCGCTGCGACATCCACTACGCGGTCCCCGACGGGCGGGTCATCCCGTTCTGCTCGTACAACTCCGGTCCGATCTACCGGACGGAGGTCGAGAAGAAGTTCTCGATCCCGATCCCCGAGTGGCAGAAGGCGAAGGCATCGAGCGGCCTCGCGCTGAAGACCGTCGAGACGATGGGCGTCAACGGCGAGGTCATCGTCGACCCCGAGTACTACAAGATCCGGGCGCTGAAGAGCGCCCCCGGGATGTCGAGCTGAGCCGGGTCGGATCCGTTCCCCCGAGCGAACCCCTTCTTTCTCCTCTTCCTTCTCCGCTGCTCTCGCGGCGGCTCGGACTCAGCGGCGGCTTTCGAACAGCACCGCCCCCGCCTCCCGAAGGCGGAGGCTGACCGGCCGTCCAGGCTTCGACTCCCGTTCCAGCCGTCGGTCGATCTCCTGCCAGACGGGACCCGGCGAGAAGCTGGTCTTCGTTCCCGGAGGGGGCGCCGCGGTCGGGTGGTTCGTGAGCCAGCGGT
>DASPQG010000019.1:0-9003 GCA_035625085.1 Thermoplasmata archaeon | reverse complement strand
CCCCGATCAACACGTTCATGATGCGGGCGGAGGCGACGATGCTGAACGTGCTCACCTCGGTGTTCCGCTATAAGCTGTTCATGAGCGGATTCGCGGCCGTGCGTCGGTCCGCGTTCGAAGCAGTGGGCGGGTACAACGAGCACGTCGTCTTCGAGGAGCACGTGATGTCGCTCGACTTCTACCGCCGCCGGTTCCGCGGGACCCGCCTGCCCGTGCGTGTCAAGGTGCTGCGCCGCTGGCACGGCTGGGGGCCTGCCAACGATGTCACAAGCCGAGGCAAGGAACACCCTCCCGCGAAACCGGGAGAGGTCACCATCCTCCGTACCTGAACGCCCGAGAGGGCTTGCTACCGGCCCGCAGGGGGGGTTACGCCTTCCCAGCCTTACCGCGCGAGGGCGGAGGAGCCTTCGACTCCGAGTAGCCGCACTTCCCGCACGAGCGACGATCCGGGTGGTCGGCGAGGAAGGTGCCCGGCCCGCACTTCGGGCACGGCTTGTGGGTCCGGGTGAGGGCGTCGCCCTTGACCTCGTACAGTCCGACGCGGGCCTTCGACGTGGGCGCTCACTCCTTCTTCTCAGGGGGAGGCGCCTCGGTCGCGGCCGGCGGGGCCGGTGCGGGAGGCGCGGCGGTAGCGGCCGGCGCGGGGCCCTTCACCGGCTTCTCCTTGAGGCCGTTGCGCACGAGGATGTGGCTGCGGACGATCGCCTTCGCGGCGTCCGCCGACTCATAGACGACGGCGTCCCCGCGCGTCACGGCCGTCCCGTAGCGGGCGTGCATCCGCTCGATGATCACGCGATCCTTCGGCGCCTGGACGAGCTTCGAGAGCTCGCCACGCACGGCGTCGCGGCTCGGTGTCGCCGCGGTGGCGTGGGCGACCTCGAACCGTACTTCGTGCCGCTTCATCAGCGGGTTCGGCTTGTCCTCGAGGATCCTAATCTCCACGGTCGATTCTCCGCAGCTCCATTTTGGCGATGAGATGCCGTACGTGCTCCTTCGAGACCGCGTCCACGCGGACGAAGGAGACCCCCGCACCCGGGATGCCGTATATAACAGTGGCCCCGGCGGGGAGCGATTCGACGAGGGCGAGCGAGCCGAGATCCTCCTCGCCGTCGACCTCGATGAGCCCTCCGCCCGATGCCACGAGTTCCCGGACCGCCACGCGCAGGCGCTCCGTGAGCAGCCCGGGGGGATTCTTCACGCGCACGACTCGCCGGCGGGCGAGGGACCCGAACTGCTTCGGATTGACCGGCTCGTCCCGACGGGTCTTGTAGTCGACGATCCCGATGAGCGGCGGATGGTCGAGCTCGATCGCCCGGGCGGTCACCCGGTCCCCGCAGGCCCCGAAGACTCCGAGCGCCACCAGTCGGCGGTCGGCCTCGACACCCGCGTAGACCGGACCGTAGCGCTCGGCGAGGGTCGCGCGCAGCGACTCCGGGACCGCCCAGGCCCGTTCCTCACTTGACGCGGAGCGCGTACCGGCCCGCGGCATGGATCCCCATCTTGCGCGCGATCTCCGACTTCTCCGGGTCGATGACGATGAGGTACCCCTGCCACTCGCGAGAGACCTCGCCGCCGCACCGGGGGCACTTCGCCTGATCGGTGATCGAGTTGCAGCTCTTGCACGCCTTGAGGTTGATCATGCTCGTGAGCTCGCCGCGGCCGGTTCCTTCGGCGGAGCCTTCGTGGCCGCCGCCTTCTTCGACGGCGCCGCGCCGCCCTTCTTCGCCGCGGCCTCGCTCTTCTTGTGGGCCTCTTGAATCCACTCGAGCCGTCCGAGCGCGGGCTGGCGCATCGTGAGGCCGATGCGGCTGTCGCGCGGAGAGATCTCGGAGAGGGAGAGCGATACGACCCGGGCCCGCACCTTGTAGCCGACCTTCAGGTCCTTCTTCGACTCGATCCCGACCAACCGCTGGTTGTGTTCGTCGATGTTGACGCGGTCGTCCATGATCTGCGAGACATGGAGGAGCCCGTCAAGCGGACCGAACCGCACGAAGGCGCCGAACTTCCGGATCTCGACGACCGTCCCCTCCACGACTTCCTGGATCTCGGGGCGGAAGAGCAGTGCCTCGTACTCGACCTCCTGGTAGACGCCACCGTCCCCGTGGATGATGTGTCCCTCACCGACCGGGGTCACGTCCCGGATCGTCACCGCCACGCTCTGGCCATCGACGAGCTTCCCTTCGAACTGCTGCTGGGCGAGCTCAGTGAGAACGTTCGCGAGGTCGGGGCCGAGCCGCTGAGGGGGAATCCGGACGACGTCCCGCCGGTGATCGAGATAGTACATGTGCCGCGCGCGAGCGGGGGGGTCTATTTGATACTTGGGGTCGCGCTCGTGGGCGCCGCCGTCGATGAGGGAGCCGGAGCGCGGCGATCACGAAGCCGTGACCGGTCTCCAGCGTGCCGGCCCGTCGCCCGACGTGCTCCTCGAACGCGAGGAGCGTCTTCCACGCTCGGGGGTCGCGTCGAGCGGAGCGGGTGAGACGGTCCCGGTACGCCCCGATCGGGGCGATCGCCATTCGGTCCACCCGGCGGAACCCCGCGGAACGGAGCACCTGGTCCGCCCCCGCCGGCGTGTAGAAGTCGAACTCCCAGTTCCCCCAACGTTTCGGAGCGTACGGCTGGTGGGTCCGGTCGGCGTCCCGGACGACCTCCGTCAGGAAGTAGTACCCCGGCCTCCGAAGGACCCGGAGAAGGTCCCGATGCTTCGCCGTCAATTCGAGGAAATCCGTGGCCGCTCCGACGGGTGAGGCGACGTCCAGGATCAGAAGCCCTCCCGGCTTCGTCACGCGGGCGATCTCCGCGAGCAGTCGCGCGCCGTCGCTCGCGGAGAATCCGAGCAGATTTCCGAGCGCCACGGTCGCTCGGAAGGCGCCGTCCCGGAACGGAAGATGCTCTCCCGCGGCCCGCACGCTCCGCAGGCGGGCGCGCCCTCGCCGAAGTGACTTGCGCCGGTCCAACGCTCGGAGCATCGGGAGGCTGAAGTCAACGGCCACGACCGTTCCCTTCGAGGAGAGAATCGTCGGAGTGAACCGGCCGGGGCCCGGCCCGAGTTCGAGCACCCAGCCGCGGCCCTTCCCGAGATGGAGCCGGACGAACCGTTCCCGCAGCTCCCGGGCGAGCACCCGCCAGGCGTCGCCCGAGTACCGCTGCCACTCGCGGCCGACCCGCACGTCGAACGCCTGCCGGAGTCGGCGCCGGCGCAGCGCGGCGGCCCCGACCCGCTCACGCTCGGAACGCCCGGCGCGGAGCCGACCTCGCTTCATGGTCGCCGCATCGGGGCCCGCAGGATAACTCGACGGGGGCCTCCGGGGGTGCCTACGCGTGCGAGAGCCCGAGGGCGTCGTCCGTCTTCGCGATCGACGCGCGGCCGTCGGACTCCAGCAGGAGCGCGGCCCGGATTGCGTCGATGTTCTCGGGCACGACGATCGACTCCTGGTGAATCGCCTGGAAGAAGTAGGCGTCCCGGTTGTCGAGCCGGAACCCCTCGTCCCACAGGACGTTCTCCATCATGTCGTTGAAGCCGAGCCCCCGGTCGCGCGCGTACTCCATCACCTGGGGGGTCCCGTCGACGTGCTCCCACGGAGCGAAGACCCGGAAGCGGGGGCTCCGTCGGAACGTGTCGGTGACCTCCTTCGCATCCTTCGGCGCCCGGGTGAGTCGCACATGGTTCACGTGGACGTGCATCAAGGTCGTCGGCACGACGGCGGCGAGCGTCGCGATGTGAAGGTCCGGGAAGATCGTGAGGACGTCCGGCCCGTGGTGGGACGGCAGCTGGAACGTCGGCATGACGCCGTTGATGGGACCCTTCTTCGTTTCGGCGGGGTCGGCCGCCCGTCGGATGAGGGTGACCTCCCAGTGGTCGACGCCCCATCCTTCGCGCAGTACGGCGGCGGCGCGGGCGATGCCGGTCGTATTGCAGGAGACCACCCGCAGGTACTTCTTGCCGAGACAGGCTGAGTAGTTTCCGAGCGCGCTGAACGACGCGTCGGCGACGTCCGCCTTCTCGCCTCCCTGGAAGATCGCAGGGACCCGGGCAGCGTCGTACAACTTCCGGTTCTCCCGCCCGATCTTGTCCGGGGCGGCGTCGACGATGATGTCGACCTTCTTCAGGAGGTCGTGGATCGTCCCGGCGATCGGGAGACCGGCCGCCTGGAACTCCTCCGGCTTGCCTCCGCCCGTGATGTAGAGGGGGTAGCCCTTCTCCTTGGCGCGTCGGGCCTCGTAGCTCGGGCGCGTTTTCGCGACCCCGATGAGCTCCATGTCCGGCTGCTTCGCCACGGCGTCGGCGACCCTTTTTCCGATCGTCCCGAACCCGTTGATGCCCACGCGAACGCGCACGGTGCTCTCCCCCGCCGGGCCGAGGTTTCCTGAGCTTAAAGGAACTGCCGCGCGGCGCGCCGTTCACGGCTAGGCTAAATCCCGGTGCGTGGGTCGGAGGGCGATTCCCATGGATTTCCAACTGAGCGACGAGGAGCAGGCGTTCCAGGACGCGGTCCGACGCTTTGGGGATAAGGTGCTCCGGGCGAACGAGGAGAAGATCGACACGGAGGGGCACATCCCCGACGAGGTGCTCTCCGCGATGGCCGACCTCGGCCTCCTCGCGATGCCGGTGCCGGCGGAGTACGGCGGCATGGGCGCCTCCGCGGTCCTCACCGAGCTCGCCGCGGAGGAGATCGGCCGGGGGGACGCGTCGATGGCGACCGCAGTCTTCTTCCTGCTCGAGGCGGGTTGGTCGACCGCGTTCTCCCTCCACGGAACGGAGGAGGCAAAGAAGGAGGTCCTTCCGCCGGTCTGCGCGGGGAAGGCGTTCCTCGGGATCGCGAGCACCGAGCCGACCGGGGGAAGCGACCTCGCCGGGATGCATACCACCGCGCGACGGGAGGGAGACTCGTTCGTCCTGCACGGGGAGAAGTCGTTCATCTCGGGGGTCGAGGAGGCCAAACGCCTCGGCGGCGGACACCTCACGCTCGCGAAGGACCCGACGGGTGGGTTCAACTTCCTCTACGTCCCGACGAACACCGACGGAATCACGACCCAGCGGTTCCACAACATGGGCCGGATGGGGATCTCGACCGGGGGGCTTACCTACCAGGACGCTCGGGTCCCCGCGAAGTACCTCCTGGGAAAGCAGGGGAAGGGGTTCGGGCTCGCCCTGGGCGGGTTCTCGGTGGCCCGCACGTACGTCGCCGCGGCGTGCATCGGGGCGGCGGAGCGAGCGCTCGAGACCGGGATGAAGTATATCCGGGAACGCGAGGTGTTCGGAGAGCCGCTCGGCAAGTTCGAGGGAATCCAGTTCGAGCTCGCCGACCTCTACACCGAGCTCGAGGCGACCAAGTGGCAGGTCCGCCGCTCCGCCTGGCTGCACGACAAGTACACGCTGAAGGGCGACACCTCCCACCGCCCCGAGGTCGACCGCGTCGTCTCGTCGGTGAAGCTCGCCGCCCCCCAGATCGCGTTCGAGTGCGTGAAGCGGGTCATGATGTGGCACGGAGCCGCCGGCTACACGAAGGACGTCGGCCTCGAGCGCGGATTCCGCGGCATCATGTCGTACATGGTCGGCGCGGAAGGCGGCCTCAACATCATGCGGATCATTCTCGGTCGGGAGCTCCTCGGAAAGGAGTTCCTGCCGTACCGGCAATCGTAACCCGCGATGCCCGTTCGTCGAGTCCCCCGGCCGAAGGCGATCGACGAACGGCGGTTTCACGACTGGCTCGCCCGAGAGCTCCCCGCCGGGCGTAGCGGCCTCCTGCCGCTCGGGGACGATGCGGCGGCGATTCGTCCGCCCCCAGGGACCGTCGCGGTCCTGTCGATCGACTCGCTCGTGGAGGGAACCCACTTCCGGCGCGCGTCCCCGCCCGACCGCATCGGGGCGGCGGCGGCGGCCGTGAGCCTCTCGGACCTCGCCGCGAAGGGGGCCAGCCCCACTGCGTTGCTCCTCGCCATCGTCGTACCGGTGGGAACGCCCCAGGTGTGGGCCGAGGAGGTCACTCGGGGTGCCCAGCGGATGGCCGAACGGTTCGGCATGGATCTGGTGGGAGGCGACACGAAGCCCGGTCCGGTCCGCACCGTCGTCAGCAGCGTCGTCGGCTGGGCCCGCGCCCGGTCGCTCGCCCCCCGGGCCGGCGCCCGACCGGGGGACCTCCTCGTGACCACGGGGACCGTGGGCCGCGGTGGAGCGGCGGCCGCGCGCCTCCTTCGGCCCCGACCGGACCGCACGGCCCTCGTCGAGATGCTCGATGTGCGCCCGCGTGTCCAGGAAGGAATCGCCCTCGCCCGGTGGGCGCACGCGATGCTCGACACCTCCGATGGGATCGCGGAGGCGGCGTGGCTGCTCGCGGGCGCGAGCGGCGTGCGGGTGGAGGTCGAATGGGACCGGTTGCCGCTCGCCCCCGCGCTCCGCTTACCAAAGCTCTCCCTCGCGGAGCGGAGACGACGCGCGTTCTACGGGGGCGACTACGAGCTCTTGCTCACGCTCGCTCCCCGCCACCTGCGCTCCGCCCAACGAACGGTGGAAGGAATCGGCGGGCTGCTTACCGTGGTCGGGCGCGTGAAGCGGGGCGAGGGAGCGTGGCTCGAGACCCGCCGAGGAACGATCCCGATGCCCCGGTCCGGCTGGCGGCCGTTCGGCCGCCCGACCCGCCCGAGTGTCTAGCGGGGAGTTCGTTCTTTGTCGAAACCGTGCGGGACCCTCGCACTCTCCACGGTACCCATAAGTACGAGGAACCGGAGTTGGTCCCCTGCCCGGAGGTTTCGGGTATGGTGAACACTGGCCCAGTAGCAAATCCGTATGAGACGGCGAAGAAGCAGGTCGATATCGTCGCGGACCTTCTCGGTCTCGACAGTGGGATGCGGGAGGTCCTGAAGCACCCGAAGCGGGAGCTCACGGTCAACTTCCCCGTCCGGATGGACGACGGGTCGTACAAGGTGTTCACGGGACACCGGGTCCAGTACAACATGGCCCGCGGACCCTGCAAGGGCGGGATCCGCTACCACCCGCAGGTGACCCTCGACGAGGTGCGGGCGCTCGCGGCGTGGATGACGTGGAAGTGCGCGGTTGTCAACATCCCGTACGGCGGTGCGAAGGGCGGCGTCATCTGCGACCCGAAGCACATGTCGAAGGGGGAGCTCGAGCGGCTCACCCGGCGGTACACGAACGAGATCGCGCTGATCATCGGGCCCGAGCGCGACATCCCCGCGCCGGACGTCTACACCGACGGCCAGACGATGAGCTGGATCATGGACACGTACTCGATCCTGAAGGGCTACTCCGTGCCCGGCGTCGTCACGGGAAAGCCGATCGCCCTGGGCGGCAGCGAAGGCCGCGGCGAGGCGACGGGGCGCGGCTGCGCCTACACGATCCGCGAGGCGGCGAAGGACGCGGGCGTCCGCGTGAAGAACGGGACGGTCGCGGTCCAAGGATTCGGGAACGCGGGCAGCGTCTGTGCGAACCTCCTCAACGATGAGCAGGGCGCCAAGATCGTGGCGGCGTCCGACTCGAAGGGCGGCATCTACAAGGCCGACGGGTTCAACCCCCACGCGGTCGAGGAGCACAAGGCGAAGACCGGCTCGGTGGTCGGCTTCCCCGGCGCGAAGACGATCTCGAACGACGAGCTACTCGAGCTCAAGGTCGACATACTCGTCCCCGCCGCGCTCGAGAACCAGCTGACGGCGAAGAACGCCGACAAGGTCCAGGCGAAGCTGATCGCGGAGGCCGCGAACGGCCCGACGCTCCCCGAGGCGGACTCGGTCTTCTTCCAGAAGAAGATCACCGTGCTCCCGGACATCCTCGCGAACGCGGGCGGGGTCACCGTGAGCTACTTCGAGTGGGCCCAGGACATCCAGGGGTACTTCTGGCCCCTCCACGAGGTCAACGAGCGCCTCGAGCGGGTGATGGTCCAGTCGTACAACGACGTGCACAAGACCTCCGTCGAGCGCAAGGTCCACAACCGGACCGCGGCGTACGTGCTCGCGATCCAGCGGGTCGTCGACGCGATCAAGGTGCGGGGCATCTACCCGTAGGGTGAACGTCGACCGAAAGAAGAAAGGGCGGGGCGAGGTTCGGCCGTTCGCATGGCCGACCTCCCCCGCTGCCGCCTCACGAGTTGGGCGGACGTCGACCGGTGGGCCGATAGGCTCGCCGAGCGGATCCGCTCCGCGCGCGCGGTCCCCGAGACGATTGTCGCGCTCACGCGGGGCGGCTGGGTCCCGAGCCGCCTGTTGAGCGACCGGCTCGCGGTGAAGCGGATCGTCTCGCTGCGGGCGCAGCACTGGGGGGTCACCGCGACCCCCGACGGGAAGGCGCAGCTCACGGAGGGACTGAGCGGCCCGGTGGACGGCCAACGGGTGCTCGTCGTGGACGACATCACCGACACGGGTGAGAGCCTCTCGCTCGCGGTCGAGCACGTCGCCCAGCAGCATCCCGCGCGGCTCGAGTCGGCCGCGTGCCTCCACATCGCGCACTCGAAGTTCGTCCCCACCTACTTCGCGGAGGAGATCCCGCGGACGGGCTGGGTCTGGGTCGTGTTCCCCTGGAACTACTGGGAGGACCTGGCCGCGCTCGCGACGCGCGCGGTCGAGTACGGACGGGGGGCGAAGGCGATCCGGGAGACGCTCAAGACCCGCTCGGGGCTCGAGGTGCCGCTCGCGGACCTCGAGCGCGTGGCGAAGTACTTCCCGATCGGGTAGACGGCCGACACCGGCGCGAACGGACGGGGTTCCGAAGCGACCCTACGGGGTCGGGTCCGGGACCGCCCGCCGGGCGGCCGACCGGAAGTACTGCTGGAGGACCCCGGCGCCGATCACGAGCCCGAAGCCGGTCGCGATGAGGCCGATGACGAGCGCGATCTGCGGGATGGGCGGAGTGTTCTCGAGGTACCGGACGAGGTAGACGATCCCGTAGCTCACGCACCCGATGCCGATGATCGACACGGTCGCCACGGCGAAGGTCCGCGGCCAGCGCCCGCGGCTGAAGCGGCGGCGGATGGCGCGGCCGCTCTCCCAGAC
>DASPQG010000018.1:0-7664 GCA_035625085.1 Thermoplasmata archaeon | reverse complement strand
GCCCCGGGGGTATTCGGATCGTAGACGACGATCGGTCCCACCGAGCGGCGGGCAAGATGAAACGCGAGCGCGCAGCCGGCGATCCCGGCGCCGAGGATGAGCACCTCCGCGTGTTCGTCGGCCACGACCGCCCCGATTCCTCGGGGCGGTTAATACTGCGGTTTCGCCCGCTGGTACGCGTTCTGAAGCGCCTGGGTGTCGACGTGCGTGTAGATCTGGGTCGTGGCGACCGAGGCGTGCCCGAGCAGCTTCTGGATGAACCGGATGTCGCATCCCCGGGAGAGCAGGGCGGTCGCCAAGGTGTGGCGCAGCATGTGCGGCGTCACCCGGCGCGGGATCGCGGCGGTCTGGGCCGCCCGACGGACGATCCGCTCGATCGTCACAGGCCCGACCGGGAAGAGGCGTGAGGTCGCATCGCCGGCAAGCGTTCGCTCGGTCAGGTACCGGTCGATCGCCGCCCGCGTGCGGTCCTCAAGGACGACCTCCCGGTCCTTGTCCCCCTTTCCCGAGCGGACGTGGAGCACGTTCCGCTCGAATTCGAGGTCCTCGACCTGGAGGTGGGCGAGCTCGCTCACCCGAAGCCCGCAGAAGGCGAGCACATGGATGATGGCGCTGTCCCGGGGAGAGTCCTTCACGATGTCGAGGAGGCGGTGCATCTCCTCCTCCGTGAGGTACCGGGGCAACCGCTCCGGGCGCCGGGGGGCCTCGAGCTGGTCCGCGATCGCGAACCCGTAGCTCCGGAAGAGGCAGGTCAGCCCTCGAACGGTGGTGTAGATCGAGTTCTTCGAGTAGTGACGCTGAAGGACAAGGTACTCCCGGAACGCCTCGAGATCGCGGAGCGTGACCTCGTCGAGCGGCTTCTGGGCGAACTGGAGGAACATCCGGGCGATGTGACCGTACTGCTTCACGGTGCACGGGCTGCGCTCCTGCGCCTGCAGGAGCCGCTGGAACCGGTCGACGAGTTCGAGGACGTTGAAGTCGCCGTTTCCCGACAGGGGTCGAGAGGAAATCGGCCCGCGTCGGGCCCCCGAGACCGAGCGCGACACCGACGCGGAGGATGCCATCGCGCGTGTCTGGCCGGATTTTGCCTAATAATCGTATGTGCGCAGTGGAACGCGGACGGTCGCTCGTCGCTCAAATAGAAGGGAACCACTGCGCTCGGCGTGCGCTGCTCGAGCTGCGAGGCCGAGGCGGTCATCGATCAGCCCTACCGGGGCGTCCACCTCTGTGCGTCGCACCTCCGGGAGTCCGTGGAGGAGCGGGTGCGGCGCGAGATGCACCGTCAGCTCCCCCGATTCGGGCGGGGTACGGTCGCGGTCGCCCTTTCCGGGGGAAAGGACAGCGGGGTTGCGCTGACGCTGGCCCACCGGTACTTCCGGCGGCGCCCCACGGTCCGTGTCGTGGCCGTGACGGTCGACGAGGGGATCTCGGGATACCGCTCGGGGACGATCTCGGCGGCCCGAGCGCTCACCGAATCGCTCGGTGTCGAGCACCGGGTCATCTCGGCGCGAGAGGAGATCGGCACTACGATCGACCGCACGGTCGAGGAGCTGCCGGACACGGTCCCTTGCTCGTTCTGCGGGGTCTGGCGTCGTCGACTGCTCAACCGGGCGGCGAGAGACGTCGGGGCCGACGCGCTCGTGCTTGGGTTCAACCTCGATGACCTCGCCCAGACGGTGCTGATGAACCTCGTCCACGGGGATCTCGACCGCCTGGTGCGGATGGCCCCCCACCGGGTGCGCCAGCCCGGGCTCGTCCCGCGGGTGGCGCCGCTCGCGACGATCCCGGAGCGGGAGGTCTACCTATACGCTCGGCTGAAGCGGATCCCGTTCGATCACGGGGAGTGCCCGTACGCCGGCAGAGCCTCCCGGAATCTTTTCCGCGAGATCGTCTGGCAGCTCGAGGAGGCCCAGCCGGGTACCCGGCAGTCGCTCCTGCACACCCATGAGCGGCTCGTGACGCAATTCCTCGCGGACGGCGGTCTCCTGGGCGCTCCGGGCCGCTGCCGCGCCTGCGGCGAACCGGCGGCAGGAGAGCTCTGCCGTGCCTGCGAGTACCTGGAGATTGCGCGCTCCCCCCCGGCCGCGTCGGAGGTCTCGTGAGCGACCCCACAGGCGCCGAAACGATCCCCGAAGGGAGCGACCCTCGGGCCTCGGTCACGAAGCGGGTCTTCGTTGTCGGCGCGGGGATCATGGGGAGCGGCATCGCCGCCCAGTGCGCCCTGGCGGGGTACCCTGTCACGCTCGAGGACATCAACGAGGAGCTCGCCCGGCGGGGGATGGCCAACGCGGCCCGGGCGCTCGACCACGCCGTTCAACGGGGGAAGATCGGGCCGGGCGCCCGCGAGGAGGCGCTCAGTCGAATCGACTTTGCGATCGGGCTGCGACGGGCCGATTCGGCCCAGATCGTGGTGGAGGCCGCACCCGAGGACCTCGCGCTCAAGCGGAAGCTGTTCGCCGAGCTCGAACCCGCGACGCAGCCGACCGCGCTCCTCGCCTCGAACACCTCCTCCCTCCCGATCACGGCGATCGGCCAGGAGCTGAAGGACCCGGGGCGACTCGTGGGCGTGCACTTCTTCAACCCGGTGCTTCAAATGCCGCTCGTCGAGCTGATTCCGGGTCACACCACGCGACCGGAGTACCTCGAGGCCGCGCGCGAGTTCGCCGTGAGCCTCGGGAAGACAGTCGTTACCTCGCGGGACACCCCCGGGTTCGTCACGACCCGGGCCATCGCGGTCATCGTCAACGAAGCGGCATGGATGCTGTACGAGGGGGTCGCGACCAAGGAGGACATCGATACCTCCTACAAGCTCGGTTTCCACCACCCGATGGGCCCGTTCGAGCTCATCGACCTCATCGGGATCGACACGGCGGTGTCGATCCTGGACGTGCTCTGGGACGGGTTCCGGGACAGCCGCTACCGCGCCTGCCCGCTGCTCCGGACGATGGTCGCCGCGAAGAAGCTCGGCCGTAAGACAGGAGAAGGTTTCTACCGGTACCCTTCCGGTAAGCCCGGCGGGGGCGGATGACCGACTTCGGAGCGGGTTGGGACCTCCTGATCCTCGTCGTCGTCGCGTTCATCCCGGCGCTCGTCTACCTCTCCTGGATCCGCGGGACCGAGCGGTACGGCCGCGAGGCGTGGGGACCGCTCCTCCGGGCGTTCGTCTACGGCGCGATCTTCGCGACGATCGTCGCGGGCATCCTGGAAGCGATCCTTGTCTCGGTCGGCACGGCGGTCAGCCAGAACTACCCGGCGCCGGAATTCGTGTTCCTGAACGGCAACTCGAACGCCGGCCTGTTCTTCCTCGTCCTCGTCATCGCCCCGTTCATCGAGGAGGCCCTGAAGGGGTCCGGTGTCGTGGCGTTCCGCTCCTCGTTCCGCCAGCTCGCGGACGGTCCGGTCTTCGGGGCGTCGGTGGGCCTCGGCTTCGGGTTCTTCGAGACGTTTCTCTACGGGCTGGGCGCCTACCTCGTGGGCGGGCTCGCGGCGGGACTTACCTTGATCCTCGTTCGGTCCGTCTCGAGCGTCCTCCTCCACGGGAGCTCGACCGGGATGTTCGGGTACGGGTTCGCCCGTTCCCGGTACAAACAACCGGGACCGGGCACGGGCTCCTACTACATGGTCGCGGTCGGGATGCACGCCAGCTTCAACGCCCTCGCCTCGCTCGCCGTGATCCTCGCGATCCTCGGGTTCCCCGGCTTCGCCGTCGACGCCGCGGGCCTGATCGCCTTGCTCGCCGCCGTCTTCTTCGCGGTGTGGGCGATCGAGCACGTCCGCTCGATCATCCAGGCGTCCGACTACCCCGGCCTGCTCGGCCAGACCGTCCGCTACCAGCCCCCGACGCGGCCCGGAACTCCGGGTCGGCGGTAGGGACGGAACGCCGGTCTCAAGCCCGGGGCGGCGTCCGGGCGTTGGCGGTGCGGTTCCAGTCCGCCTCTCGCATCGACCGGTAGACCGCCTCGGCATCGTCGGAGGGAGGCGCCTCGCCGCCCTGTCCGACGTCCCGGATCCGGGCCTTCTTGAGGAGCCAGTAGTGGATCCGCCAGGTCTTGCCCCGCGAGACGGTGGCGTCCTCCTCCTCGCTCGTGAGTAGCCCCTCCTCCTCGAGCTGGTAGAATCGGTCCCGGTCGTCGCTTGAGAGCTTGTTGTCGAGCACCGTGTCGTCCGCTCCGAAGTAGCCGAGCACCATCCGCGAGACCGGCCGGGCCTCGCTCGAGGTCATCCGGCCGTGGGCGACCAGAGTTCGCTCGATCGCCCGGGTCAGTTCGGCCTCGGTGATCGAACCCATGGGGTCGGCTCTGTCACGGAGTAGGGAGAGATAAAGACCAGCGGGCACCGGCACCACTTCCCGGCGAACTTTTGTGGCCACCGCCGATCGTGGGAAGGTGACCGAGCCGTCCGACTTCGTCCTCACGGAGGGGGTACTCGCGAGCGCCCGTCGGGGGCGGGACCGGGGACTCTGCCCCGAGTGCTACGGTCGGCTCTTCGGACGGCTCGGGCACGGGCTCTCGAATCCGGAGCGGGCGGTACGGATCAGTGAAGCCCTGGCCCTCGCGGCGCCGGCGGAGAATCCGGAGTGCCCGCTCTGCGGCGGCCTGTTCGCCCGCCTTTCGATCTGGGTGGACCGGGCCGTCCGCGCCGCAGACGGATACGAGTGGCACCGATTCACCTGTGGGTCGCGCTGGGATCCGGAGCGCTTGGCCCGCGAGGAGGCGCTCTGGATCGAGATCGGCACCGAGTGGGGCGAGAGCGCCCGCTCGGCGATCAATCGGGAGCTCGGGAAGAAGGTCGCCGCCGCGAGCGGAGCCGAGGGGGTCACCGAGCAGCCCGACGTCGTCTTCCTCGCGGACCTTCCGGTCGGACGCGTGGAGCTTACGGTGCTTCCCTTCTACGTCCGGGGACGCTACCGCAAGCTCGACCGGACCTTGCCCCAGACGCGGTGGCCGTGCCGACGCTGCCGGGGGCGCGGCTGCACCGACTGCGGAGGCACCGGAAAGACCTATTCGACGAGCGTGGAGGAGATCATCGCATCGCCGTTCCTCCGCGCGAGCGGAGCCGAAGGAACCCGGTTCCACGGGATGGGCCGGGAGGATATTGACGCCCGGATGCTCGGTCGGGGCCGCCCGTTCGTCCTCGAGCTTCTGAAGCCGCGTACCCGGTCGGTCGACCTCGCCGCGATCGGGGCCGAACTCGAGAAGGAAGGGGTTGGTCGGGTGGAGGTCGTCGATCTGAGGCCTTCCGAGGCGCTCGACGTCGTCCGCGTCAAGGAGGCGACCCCGGAGAAGAGCTACCGGGTCGGCGTGGCGGGCGATGTACCGGTGGCAAAAGTTAATGAGGCTCTCGAGCTCGCGCTCTCGCAAGCGATCGCTCAGCGCACGCCGAAGCGCGTCGCGCATCGACGGTCCGACCGCGTCCGCACGCGGCGGGTCGTCGCCGCGCGCGTCGTGGAGGCCGCCGAGGGGCGGTTCACGATCGACCTCAGGACCGAAGCCGGTACGTACGTCAAGGAGTGGGTGGAAGGAGATGACGGACGCACCGCGCCAAGCCTCGCCTCGCTCCTCGGGGTCCCCCTGAAGGTCGAGTTCCTCGACGTGCTGGAGATCCACGATACGGAGGGTTGACGAACCATGGTGAAGAGCTCCAAGGGGTTCCGGTCCCGCTCGCGCGGGACCTTCACGAAGGAGGTCCGGGAGCGCGGTCTACCGCCGGTGAGCCGGTTCCTTCGGGAGTTCGCGGTCGGGGACCGGGTCATCGTCCGGATCGAGGCGTCCGACCCCCACGGCCAGCCCCACCCGCGCTACCAGGGCCGCACCTGCACCGTCGTCGCGAAGAGCGGCCGGGCCTACCGCATCGAGTTCTTGGACGGCGGGAAACGCAAGGAGCTGATCGCGAACCCGATCCATCTCATTCCCGCGGAAGGAGAGAAGGCCCATGCCTGAACCGGTCCCGCTCGCCAAGGTGAAGGACCTCCTCACGGAGGAGGCGGCCCACCGCACCCTCCCCCGGGAGGCCGGCCTCGCGCATCAGCACGCGGAGCAGTTCGCCCGGCTGTCGCCCGAGCAGACGGCGAAGCTGCTCGGAGAGCTGCGCGCCCTCCCGTACGTGGACGCGAGCGTCGCGGTCAAGATCGCGGACATCCTCCCGCAGTACCCGGAGGAGATCCGCCTTCTGTTCTCGAAGGAACGAGTCGCCCTCGACGAAGAGCAGGTCACCCGAATCCTCGAGATTGTGGCGCACCACCGATGAACGGGGGGGATCCGGTGTGGAGAACTACGCGATCATCCTCGACTACCTGCCGAACGGCCGGCAGACCGAGCGCGGCTTCCATCGCGAGCCGCTCGCCCTCGCCATTGGCGAGGACGAGCTGAAGCTGTTCGAGCTCGTCCCGCGACCGTCGGTGGCGCTGACGGCGGCCACGCGCGTCCCGCTCGTCGCGGCCCCCGCAAGCCCGTCCCCCATCGACCACGTGCGGCGGCGGATCGGCTACGACGAGCTGACCGTGGCCGGCCGAACCGAACTCACCTCCGCGCTCGAGGGGATCGTCAAGCGGCACAGCGAGCGGTACCTGCGCTTCTTCAACGAGGCGCCGGCGGTGTCGCGTCGGTTCCACCTGCTCGAGCTGCTCCCCGGCATCGGCAAGAAGACGATGCAGCAGATCGTCGACGAGCGCAAGAGCGCCCCGTTCGCGAGCTTCGAGGACATCGAGACGCGAGTCCACCTGAAGAACCCGGAGCGGCTGATCGTCGGGCGGATCGAGCAGGAACTAAGCGGTGTCGATGACAAGTACCGGCTCTTCGTCGCGCCGTAGCGCGACGGACGCCGGGTCCTTCCCGTCGGTGCCCGAACGGCCGGAGGAGGTCCGGGCAGCGCTCGAAGCGCTCGGCGTGCGGCCGTCGAAGGAGCGGGGCCAGTCGTTCCTCACCGACCCGTTCGTCGCCGACGCGGAGGCGGCGCTCGTCGAGCTCCCGCCCGGCCACCCGGTCGTCGAGATCGGCGGAGGGCTCGGGGCCCTCACGGCAGCGCTCCTGCGCCGAGGGATCGGCCCGCTCACGGTCATCGAGCGCGATCCCCGCCTCGCACGGTTCCTCTCGGAAACGTTCGGGGATCGAGTCACGGTCGTGAAAGGGGACGCCCTCACGGTCCCGCTTCCCCCGGCGGAGGCGGTGGTCGGCAACCTCCCGTACGCCGTCGCCACCCCCATCCTCCTTCGTCTGTTCGCGGCCCGGGTGCCGCGGACCGTTTTCCTGGTGCAGCGCGAGGTCGCCGAGCGGCTGGCCGCCGGCCCGGGGTCGAAGACCTACGGACGGCTCTCGATCATCGCCCGCCTCTACGGGACGGTCGAGCTGTTCCGGACCGTTGGCCCGGAGGCGTTCACGCCCCAACCCGAGGTGGCGAGCCGGATCGGCGTGCACCTGGCCCGGACCGGACCGCTCCCGGTGCCCTCGGTGCCCGCCTTCGAGGAGATCCTGCGTCGGCTCTTCTCGTCCCGTCGAAAGCAGCTCTCGAACCTCCTGCCCCGTGTCGTTCGTAGGGACCGGTCCATTGACCAGTTGGTGCGCGCCGCGGGATGGCCCTCCGACTGGGCCCACCGGAGACCCGAGGAGCTCGCTCCCGAGGCGTACTTCGCGCTCGCCACGGCTCTCGCGGACCCGGACGGAGCGTAG
>DASPQG010000017.1:0-20059 GCA_035625085.1 Thermoplasmata archaeon | reverse complement strand
TCGCCCACAGCACCTGGGTCGGATAAGGCTCCGCCGGCCCAAACCGAATCCGACGAGTCACCCAGCTTCGCTCCTCGCCTTCACGATTGCGCGAAGACTTTTGGAGACGAGACCGGTTGGGGTTCCAGATGAGCGCGACGGATTCTCCGCCATCGGCCCCAGTTCCCGCCTCCGGACCCCCAGCTCAGGGAGCGCGCGCGGTCCGGAACCTAGTGATCGTCATGGTGATCGTGGTCGCCGTGGCGGTCTCGCTTACGGCGATCGTCATCTCTCTCGAGATTTCGGCTGATTTCGGCTGCGGCGGGGGCAAAGTGTACCAAGGCCACCAGGTGTGCATACAGGACGTCCTACCGGCCGTGGTGGCGTACGGCGGTTCGCTTCCCAGCGCCGAGGCAACGTGTCCGTCGGTCGTGGCTCTCAACGCATCGTTCCACTGCTGGCTCAACCTGACGAGCACAGCCTCCGAGCCCCAGAACTTAACGAATCTCACGGCGGGGGGATCCGGGAACCCGTTCACGTTGCTATCGGTATCGAATCCCCTGCCCCTCACGATGGGTCCGGGTCAGGTGGCGGTCGAGGAGCTCACGATCCGAGCGCCGAGTGCCGCCGGAGCGTACAACCTGCTGCTCACCGCGCAGGTGGCCCCCGCACGATAGAACCTGTTCCCACCGACTACGCGCCGGGGCGCGACGGTGAGCGAAGCCGGTCTTGAGGTCGCGCCAAGCACTCATCGTGGCACTCGAGACACAGCCGCTTCTGGTCGGAGAGCAGTTTCTTCGAAACCGTCCAGCATTCGTCCATCGTCGCATGACCGCAACCCCGACAGGGATGGAGGAGGGACGGCATCGAAGCGAGAACTCTGCGGTCAGGTTAGAAACCTTCGGCTCGATGGGAAGCGCGATGCGCCGCGAGGATCCGCCTTACTTCGGCTGGAACCGAAGCGAGATCGAGTTCACGCAGTGGCGCGTGTTCCTCGGAGTGAAATGCTCGCCTTCGAAGACATGGCCGAGGTGCCCACCACAGCGAGCGCACTGGATCTCGACCCGCTCCCCGTCGGCGTCCGGCACCCGTCGAACCGCCCCCGGGATCTCCAGATCGAACGCCGGCCAGCCACAGTGAGCCTCGAACTTATCATCGGAGCGGTAGAGCGGGGCTCCGCACTGCTTGCACTCATAGACCCCGGGCGCAAACTGGGGCTCGTACTCGCCCGTGAACGGCATCTCCGTTCCCTTGTGGAGGATGACCCGTGCCTCGGCTCGGGTCAAGGGGCGAAGCGGGACTTTGTCAGCCTCGGACATATCCATGCGAAGGGCCGTCGTACTATAACCTATCGGACCCGGCTCGCTCGATCGCGAGCCTGAACTTGGAAACGACCACCGCCGAGAGTGCCGGCTACGTCACATCCGGTTTCCGAAATGAAGATATATCGATATCGACTCATTTCACCATCCAATTGGGAGCAACGATGCCACCTCGACTCGTTGGCCTGTACGCGCTGACCTGCATGGAACGTGAGGGGGATGTTTACGGGTACTCCCTCGCCGACAGGATCGCCGAACGGACCGAGGGGGCTTGGCGTCCCGGTCCGGGGGCGATCTACCCGGCGCTCAGCATGCTCACGAAGCGGGGGCTCGCCCGATCGCGGCTCGTGGGACGGCGAAGGGTCTACTCCATCACGCCTCGGGGACGGGCCGTGCTCGCCCGCATGCGGGCCCACACGACGTCCTGGTCCTCTCGCGCTCCGGACGTTTCGGCGTTGTGGGCGGAGGTCTGGGGCGTGCAGGATGCGGGAACATTCCTCGTCTTGCGGCTCCGCAGAGCCCTCGATGCGATCGACTCTGCCCTCGCCTCCCACCCCACGGGTGGCCCTCCCCGGTCGAGCCTTCCCTCGCTTCGAGAGACGGTGGTGGGGGAGCTCGCCAACCGCCTCGACCATCTACGTCGATTGAAGCCCGGTAGGACCCGGACCTCCGCCCCTCGGCCCAAAGGAGCGGGTCGATGAGCAACAACGGTCTCGCAATCTCGGCGCACGGCCTCACGAAGAACTACGGCAAGCTAGTCGCCGTCGACCATGTCGACATGACGGTCCCCTCCGGTTCGGTCTTCGGGCTGCTCGGCCCGAATGGAGCCGGCAAAACGACCATCATCAAGGTGCTCACGGGGCTGAGCGACATCACCGACGGCACGGCGACCGTCGCCGGTTTCGACGTTCGACGAGAGCCGATGAGCGTCAAGCAGCGTGTCGGGTGGGTCGCGGCCGAGGTAATCCTCGACGACGACCTCTCGGGGTGGGAGAACCTCTGGCTCCAGGCCCAACTCCAGCGGCTGAGCGACTGGAAAGGTAGGGCCGAGCAGCTCCTCGCGTACTTCGAACTCACCGACCGGCGAAAGGACAAGGTCGGCACCTACTCGACCGGGATGCGGAAGAAGATGGAGATCGCGCTCGCGCTCCTCCACCAGCCCGAAGTGATCTTCATGGATGAGCCGACCATCGGCCTCGACCCGAACGTCCGCCGGATGCTCTGGGACCTGATCACGGGCGTGAACCGCCAGTTCGGCGTGACCGTGCTCCTCACTTCGCACTACATCGAAGAGGCGGACGCGCTCTGCGATCATGTCGCCATCATCGATCGGGGCAAGTTCGTCGCCACCGGGACCCCCTCCGAGCTCAAGGCGCGCGTGAAGGCGGACTACATCGAGCTCGAGACCAGCGAGTCGATCACGCCGGGCAAGCTCGAGGCGATACCCGGGGTCTTGACGGTACGAAGCCAGGGGAACACCTGGATTCTTCGGGTCTCCTCGGCCGAGGAAGTCCTTCCCCGGATGTTCCACGCGCTGCGGACGGACGGTATTCGCCGGATCAACGTCGAGAAACCCAGCCTCGAGTCGGTCTTCATCGACATCACGGGCAAGAAGATCGACCAAGAGGGCGGGGAGGTCCAGGATTACCGGAAGTTCTACGTGAACCTGAGGAGGGCGAGACGATGAGCGCCGCGACGAAGACAGTCTCCCTGCCGGCGACGCTTTCCCAGGCCAATGGGGAACGTTCCGGACAAGTCCAGCAGTTCTACGGCCTGTTCGCCCGTGAGATGATCAAGACGTTCCGGAACCCCTGGGTGATCGCCATCACCCTGATCCAGCCGTTCATGTGGCTCGCGTTCTTCGGGGGCATGATGTCGCAGCTCCCGTCGGCGGAGCTGGACACCTTCCTCCTGCACGCGCCGGCGGGGACGACCTATCTCTCGTTCCTGCTGCCGGGCGTCCTCGCCACCGGCATGATGGCGATCGGCATGTTCGGATCGATGAGCACGATTCAGGACAAGCGGTTCGGTTTCATGAAGCGCATCCTGATCACGCCGACTAGCAAGGCCACGGTCTATCTTTCGAAGGCCCTCGGCGCGGCGATGCGGGGGTTGGTCCAGATCCCCGTGATGCTCGTGGCGGCGATGGCGTTCGGAGTCAAGCTACAGGGATCCCCCCTCGAATGGTGCGGCTGGATTCTGGGCCTCGTCTTCCTCGGTCTCGGCTTCGCGGCGTTCTTCTTGGCCATCACCGCGTCCAGCACCGACTGGCAGACCCCCGGGGTCATCTCGAACTTCATCACGATGCCGCTGATGTTCGCGAGCGGCGCGATGTTCCCCTCGTCGATCTACCCTCCCTGGATGCGTGCCATCGCCGACGTCAACCCGGTCGGGTTCTCAGCGCTCCTCTCCCGCGATGTGCTCACCTACGGGGTGTTCACTTCGACCGATCTGCTGTACCTCGGGTACCTTGCCCTCTTCGCGCTGGCGATGGTCCTGATCGGAACGCTGGTCGCTTCACGGTATCTCAAGGTCGAGTGAACTGAGGCGGGGGATCGTCGGCGAGCGCTCGCCGTCCGAAGGTCGGCCAGGGCCGGCTGTAGATAGCGTTCCGTGGTTCTCCCAGGCGCGATGACCCAACTGAGAAACCACCGGAACGGTTTCGGTCTCGGCCTCCCTCTCACCGAATAAGTCCACCGGGGTGGCCGTCCCCCGGCTGAGCCCACCACGACGCCGGGCTTTTCCCGTGGTCCGTCTCTGGGGGACCGTGGACCTCGCCCTGTTCGTCGTCCTTCTCGTCCTCGTCGCGATCGCCGCCGGCCTGGTCGGCTCGCTCACGGGACTCGGAGGGGGCGTCGTCGTCATCCCGATCCTGGCGATCTTCTTCGGTGCTTCCATCCCGATTGCGATCGGCACCGGATTCGTAACAATCCTGGCCACCTCCTCGGCGACCGGCGCGGCCTACGTCCGGGATCGCCTGAGCGACATCCGGATCGGGATGTTCCTCGAGATCGCCACGGTCCCGGGGGCGCTCATCGGAGCCACGGCGACGGTCCTGATCACCCATGCGAATCTCGACGCCGCCCTGTTCGTAGCCCTAGGGGTCGTGTTGTTCGCCATCATCCCCGGGAGCCTCGCCCGTCGGAACATCGAGCTGCCTCCCCCGATGCCCCAGGACGCGCGGTCCCGGCACCTCGGTCTCACCGGGGAGTACCATGACCCCGCGCTCAACACAGACGTGAGCTACCAGGCGGCCCGGACTTCGCCGGCGATTGGCGTGATGTTCGGTGCGGGAATGGTCTCGGGGATGTTCGGGATCGGGGGCGGCGTGTTCAAAGTCCTCGCGCTCGAGCGGTTCCTCAACCTCCCGATGAAGGTGGCGACGGCGACGAGCAACTTCATGATCGGCGTCACTGCAGCGGCGGGTGCGGGGGTCATGCTCGCCGCGGGGTACGTGAACCCGATCGTGGCGGCGCCGGTCGCGATCGGTACGGCGTTCGGAGCGTTCCTCGGAAGCCGGCTCCTGCCCGGCCTTCGGAACCGGACCGTGCGCCTCCTCTTCCTTCCCGTCATCGCGGCGCTGGCGATTGAGATGATCCTCCGGGGACTGGGGCTTCCATGAGCAGCGCGTCGATCTCCGAGGGGGACCCGGGTCACGTCCCGCCGCTCCCTCAAGAGGCGTACGTCCGGATGACGCTCGTCCTGCGGCTCGGGCTCGGCCTCTCCCTCGCAATCCTCGGCGGCGGGATCGTGGCATACCTCCTGATGAACCCCGGGCAATCGTCCTCGAGCGTACTCGCGAACAACCCGATCCTGAGCTACCTCACGCTGCCGGGGCTCGCCTCGGGGCTCGGGTCCGGCTCGGTGAGCGCCGTTCTCACGCTGGGGCTCATCGTGTTGGTGGCCACACCGATCGTGCGGGTGGTGTCCGGCCTCTATTACTTCCAGAAGGTCGGCGAGCGAGCGATGACAGCGATCACCTTGGCGGTGCTGATCCTGTTGCTGCTCGGGCTTCTCGTGATCGGGCCGCACGTGCGGTGAGCTTCGCGCGCGGGTCCAGAGGGTTCCCGCGTCAGCTCTTCGCTCCGAGCTCTTCGAGTACGGCCCGAACCGCGGCGAGGCCCTCGTCGGCGAGGGCTCGGGCGCGCTCGGGGTCCTTCGACTCCGCAAACACCCGGAACAGCGGCTCGGTGCCGGACGGGCGAAGCAGGAGCCAGCCCCCGGGACGATACGCCTTCACCCCGTCGAGGGTGACCACCTTCTCGCTGTCCTTCGAGAACCGATCCACGAGCTCCCCGATGACCTTCTCCCGAAGCGCGACCGGACAGCCGACCTTCTCCTTGACCACCGTGTACTGCGGAAGTTCCCGGAGCAGCGAGGCCAGATCGGTCTCCCGACGGGCGAGGAGGTCGAGCACCGCGGCCAGCGTCATCGCCCCGTCGCGGGCGTAGTGCAGGGCGGGAAAGATGTGGCCGCCGTTGTCCTCGCCCCCGAAGACGGCGTTGCGGGCCTTCATCTCCCGGGTGACTACCGGTGAGCCGATTCGGGTGTAGACGACCTTTCCCCCGAACGGTCGGATCGCGTCCTCGACCGATTGGGAGGCGGAGACCGGTATCACTACCGTGCTGCCGGGGTGTCGCTCGACCGCGTCGCGGGCCAGCAGCGTCAGCATCTCTTCGCCGCGGACGTACCGGCCCGACGCGTCGACGAAGACGGCCCGATCCGCGTCGCCATCGTGGGCGACCCCGAGCTCGGCGCCCGCGGCGGGGACCGTGCGCTGGAGGTCGATAAGATTCGCCTGGGTCGGTTCGGAGAGATGACCGGGGAACGTCCCGTCGACGTGCGCATTCATCGTCATGACGCGGCAGCCGAGCGAGCGGACAAGCCCCGGGCTCGTCGGCACGGAGGCGCCGTTGCCGCAATCGAGGACGATCGAGAACTGCCGGCGGCGCAGGCGGGGAACGTCCACCTGGGCGCGGATTCCGTCCAAGTACCGGCGAACCCCGCCCGTGTCGTGGGCGACCTCGCCGACGCGGTCGAACTCGACGGGGCTCCGAGCGCTCCGCTCCACCCCGTCCTCGATCTGCTCCTCGAACTCGCGGGCCACCTCGAGGCCGTCGCTCGCGATGCACTTGAGACCGTTGAACTCGGGCGGGTTGTGCGACGCGGTGATCACCACGCCCAGGTCCCCTCCGAGCCGGGGCACGTTGTACTGCACCGCAGGGGTCGGCATCAGGCCGACCTCGGTCACCCGGTGCCCGGCGAGGACAAGCGAGGATTCGACGATCCGCGCGAACGCAGGGCTGGACGTGCGACCGTCCCAGCCCAGGACGACGAGGGAGCCCGTGGGAAGGAGCGAACCAATGGAGTCCGCGACCCGGGTCACGAACTCGGCGGTGAACCGTTCGCCCACCACCTCGCGGATTCCGTTCGTGCCGAACAGCCGCATCGGTTGGCTCCCGGCGACGCACTCCCGCTTTCGTATATGAATGGCAAGGGTTATTCCGGCGTCGGTTTCCGAGGCACCGTGGCCCTGCCCCGCTGGATTGCGGACGAGATGGTCGGTCGCCTAGCGCGCTATCTGCGGATGGTGGGATGCGACACGACGTACGCCCGGGGGCTTTCCGACGACGAGATCGTTCGTCAAGCCCGCGAAGAGGGTCGGGTCGTCGTGACCCGGGACCGGCACTTGGCCGCCCGGGCCGATCGAGCGCTCCTCCTCCGCAGCACGGATATCGCGGAGCAGTGGCGGGCGATGAGAGCGGCGTATCCGGACCTGCCCGCGGACGTGCGCTTCGAACGGTGCACCGAGTGCAACGGCGTTCTCCATCGGGTCGGCGGCTCGCCCCCCGAGCCGCTCCCCACGGAGGTCCCATGGGACCGGGTCGCCACGGGTCTGCCGCTATTCCGGTGTGCGGACTGCGGCCACTACTACTGGGAGGGCTCTCACACGTCCGACGTGAATGCTCGGATCGCGCGTTGGGAGGGAAGGGCCGGTCGATGATCCTCGGGTTCGTCGAGGTCTCGCACGAGAGCCTGGCGCTCGCCGAGGCCGAGGCGGTCTGCGCCGCCGAGGCGCTGGGGGGTGCCGGGGTGGCCGCCGGAGTCCCAATCCGGGGCTTGGTCGCCGTCGAGGTCCCCGACCTTCTCGCGATGAACGCGCTCGCCGGCCGTCTCGCGCTCGCTCGCCGTTGCCTCGTTGCCGTCCCCTCCTCGGAGGACCTCCTGATGGCGGTCCGACGGGAGGGAGGCCGCGGAGGGTCGGGGGCGTTTCGCCGTATCGGCGCTCCATCGGGAGGGGAGGCGGACCACGAAGTGCTCGAGTGCGGCCGGGCGTTCAAGCTCGGGGGCGGCTCGATCGACCTCGAGCACCCCTCCCGTCGATTCTGGCTCGCCCGAGGCGCCGACGACCGGGATTACCTCCTCGAGGAGGTGGCGGCGGTCGACCGGGCCGCAGCGTCCCTGCGCCGGATGCCCCTACTACCGTTCCGTCGTCCGGTGAGTCTGCCGCCGAGACTGGCCCGGGCCGCTGTCAATCTGGCCCGGATCACTCCCAAAGACCGGGTGCTCGACCCGTTCCTGGGGACCGGCGCCCTGCTCGCCGAGGCGGGGCTGCTGGGGGGACGCCTCTACGGGATCGACCGGGACCCCGCGATGGTCCGGGGGGCCCTTCAGAACCTGGATTACCTCGGGGTCGCCGCGGAGGAGCTCGTGGTGGGCGACGCCCGTGAGGTGGCGTTCGCCGATCCCGACTGCCGGTTCTCGGCGATCGTGACGGACTCCCCGTACGGCCGTTCGTCAAGTACCGGCGGGGCGGCCACCGCGGAGTTGCTCTCCGACGTGTTGGGGCGCTGGTCCGGATGGTTGACCGCCGACGGGCGCGTGGTGATAATCGCCCCCTCCGGCCAGGCCCCCGAGCGGCTCGGAAAACCCCCCCGGTACCGGATTCCCGTGAGGGTGCATCGCAGCCTCACGAGAGAGTTCTGCCTTTACGAAGCGGCCGGGCTCAGCTGAAGCTCGTGCTGAGGGTGGTCGACGTCGTGCCGCCTCCGGCGGGAGGGCAGACCATGTTCGCCGTGAAGGAGAGGCCGACTCCGGTGGCCATCGCGAGCGCGTACGAGTCGACCAGGCGGACGCGGAAGCTCTCGGTGTGGCTCCCCGACGCGTTCACCGTGACGGAGTCGGACTCGGGCAGGCTCACTTTGCCCCCGTACAGGGTCACGACCGCGCCGTCGGGCAGGTAGAACGTCCAGGTCGCGTTCGCTTGCCATTCTTGGAGCGATGATCCGGTCAGGTTGGTCGTGACGTTCTGGCTCGTCACCGAGACGTTCGAGACGAACGCGACGAAGAGAAACCCGTGGGGAATCGGGTCCTGGTTGTTCACGGTCAGGGTGAAGTTCGTCCCGACGACCGCCCCCGGTGGGAGGTGGCCCACGGGAGAGGCGTCATTCGCGCTCAGGGAGGCGGCGCCCGGTGCGCCGGAGAGTGGCACGATGACGAACCCCGAGATCAGGATCATCGCGGCAAGGGCCCCGACGAGGTACCGACCCTTGCCGATTGGAGTGACGTCGTTGAGCGGGGGTGGGTGGCGGAGCCCGAGGAACAGGATCAGGACGGCGAAGAAGAGCCACCCGAAGTAGACGAGTCCGAGCCCGAACAGCAGGATCACGGCGGCGTAGCTTACGAATCGTGCGCGCTCACCGAAGAGCGCCCGGAAGACGTGACCTCCGTCCAGCTGGCCCGCGGGCAGGAGGTTGATTGCCGTAATCAGGATCCCGACCCAGCCCGCCAGCGCGAGGGGGTGAAGGCTGACGAGGTTGGTCGGCAGGAAGAGCGAGAAGACCGCCCAGAAAAGAGGCGTTCCGAGGAGGAGGCTCCCGTAATTCGTGCCGAGAACCGAGACCCCGCAGTAGGTGACGGGGACAACGGGCGCGTGGGCGGAGAGGTAGAGGCCGGTGATGGCGATCGGGATCGACGCCGCGAAGCCCGCGAGGGGACCGGCGACCCCGACGTCGAAGAGCGCCTTCTTGTCCGGGAACGGTTCGCGGATGCTGATGAACGCGCCGAGTGTTCCGAGGATGAACGGCGGCGGGACCGGCATGAAGTACGGGAGGGAGGCGTCGAGGTGTCGACGTCGCGCCACCGCGTAATGCGCGAGCTCGTGGAGGCCGAGGATCGCCATCACGGGGGCGCCGAAGTAGAGCTCCCCGTAGAGGAAGTCTCCCGGGGTGAGCGCCGGCTCCCCACGGAAGGTGAGCCAGATCAGCGCGCCCGCGAAGGCCGTGGTGGCGACCGTCCCGAGCAGGAGCAGCACGTTGATCCAGAGGCGGGATCGCCCCGTGCGCGGGCGGCGAACGATCTCGATGAAGTCCTCCCCGGTGTCCTTACGCAGTAGCGGGATGTAACCCTGGGTCCAAAGCTCCTGCCGGAGCTTATCGAACCTCTCCTCGAGGGTCGTGAGGTCGATATGGACGGCGAGGATCAGCGATTGCGGGCCGATCCGGGTCTCATAGACGGGAAAGTACGTCGCGACCGTGGAGCGGATTCGTTCGAGCTCGGTCCCCCCGGAGGAGGAGGGGAGCGGTCCGGAGGCGGCCGCCACGGTTCACGCTCCCGAGCTGCCCTCACCCGCCGATTTGCGGAGGCGCTTCGCGCGCTCCTTGGCGGAGAACCCGGTCGCCGACACCAGGAATTCGTTGTACCTTCGAATCGTCTCCCGCGCGACGTCCTCGGGAACCTTCGGATTCGTCGTCGGGTCGACCGAGAGTTCGCGGCCGGCGGGGCGGACCGCGATTCGGGAAATCGCCCCGTACGAGGCCACGACGGCGTCCCCCTCGACGTGGGCGTCGCCGAACGATGCCTTCAGCAGCCCCTCGAGGGCGGGCAGCGAGAGCTGGCTTCGATGGCTCGCGCGTACGGGATAGTTCTGCACAGCAGCACGTGCGAGACAGGCACGCGATAAAAGCTCTTGGCGCGGAGGGAAACCGCTCGAGGAAGGCTACGTTATACGGTCTCGATCTCGAAGAGCACGCGCAGGCCCCGAAGCTGGTGGGTGAGTTCGTCGGACAGGTCGAGGATCTGCTCCCGCGATGCCGGGCCGTTCCAGTCGTAGACGAAATCGTAATTGCCCTGGGTCGGGACGAACCCGCACGAGCGGAGCCGGTCGGCCACCGCCGAGGGCTTCGCCCCCTCGCTGTC
Source organism: Thermoplasmata archaeon (assembly GCA_035625085.1). GTDB lineage: Archaea > Thermoplasmatota > Thermoplasmata > Lutacidiplasmatales > UBA184 > Lutacidiplasma. Next base: position 9,560 of record DASPQG010000017.1, on the reverse strand, counting down.
GAAGGTGACGCGCAGGTACGTCTCCATCGCGGAGGTCAGGAACCGAGGGTCCCAAAGAGCTTGCGCTACTGGCGCGGTCGAAGCAACTGCACGAGGCCAAGTTCCAGGTCCCGTGGACCGGACCCTCGGATGGTACGGGGACCCAGTCGGACCCGCGGGGAACGCTCGCGGACCCTCCACCCCGAGGTTCGCCGCCGGTTCACCTGCACGACAAGGTCGAACGGAGGAGCCGCGGACCCCTCCGACACGGAGGTCTCCGAAATCCGTGCCTGAGGGAAAACCCGGCGCACCGCGCGCGTGGCGGGCGAGAGGTCCTGCGGGTCGCCGACCGCGATGGCTACTCCGACGGTCGTGAATCGTCGGCCATCGGTGCCGATCGTCCCCGCACGGACCCTCCGGGAGCTGACGGGCTCGAGATCGTCGGCGAGGGCGAGCGGCACAACGACCAGCGGAATCGGCCTCCGGCCGAGGCGGCGGCGCTCCCGGTTGACCGCGCGACCCCCCGCGACGGTCTCACGGGAAACGACGAGCACGCCGACCCCCGGGTCCACCGACCGGCCAAACGGGTCCTCGAGAGGAACCACCCGCCACTTCCGGCCCGGGAAGTGACGGCGGATCCACCGGGAGAGGACCGCCCGACGGACTCCGTACGGCTGGATCCGACTGGAATCCGGCTTCTGGTGCTCGTCCACGAATCGATCGGTCGTGAGCCCGATCGCTATGGAATCCCCGGCCCGGAACGCCGTGGCCAAAAGGGCGTGGTGTCCGATGTGCAGGTGATCGAATGTTCCGCCGAGAACGGCCAGCCGGGCCCGCCGCACGACACCGCGCCCCCTACCGAACCAATCCAAAGACGAACGCGATGAGCAGGATGGCGATCGCCACGTAGAGCAGGTACGTGTAGTTCCGGCGCGAGGCAATCTGCGCGGCGCGCTTCTCTCGGCACGCACGACTACAAGTGTCGTCGCCTACGCCGCAGACCCGGCCGCAGACCTTGCAATGCCGATGGTCGTCCGTCTCGGGCACAGCCGTCCACACAGTCTGCGGAGGCGCATAGCCTTAGCCAAGCCGATCGAACGGCCCGAAACGCCTTCAACTCGAGGGAGGGCGACGCGCGTACCCTCGCTCGACGAGATGCTCCACCACCCGTTGGGCGGTCTCATCGACCGAGTGCACCGAGGTGTCAACGATGAGATCGGGGTTGAGGGGCTCCTCGAACGGGTCGTCGACACCGGTGAGTTTCGTCCCCCGAACGGCGGGAGATCCTCGATAGAGGCCCTTCGGGTCCCGCTGGCGGCAGACTTCCACCGGGCACTTGAGCCAGATCTCGCTGAACCGGTCTCCCACGGTGGCCCGAGCGGCTTGCCGGGAGGTCTCGTACGGCGTGATCATCGCGACGATGACCGCCACGTCGTTGCGGGCGAGCATCCGGGCGACGTAGCTCACGCGTCGAGCGTGGAACTCCCGGTCCTTTCGCGAGAATCCGAGTTCCGGGGAGAACATGTGGCGAACCTCGTCCCCGTCGAGGATCTCGACCTTGTGTCCGGCGGCCCGGAGGCGGTCGGAGACCGCGCGAGCGACGGTGGTCTTCCCCGAGCAGGGGAGACCCTCAATCCATGCGACGAATCCCGGGGAGCTCGCGGTCGATCCCGTGGCCATCGCCAGCGGGACCCGCGCCGGAGTAATAATCCGTTCCTGCCCCGGCGAGACTGGGGCCCCGCCGAACTGGATCGACCCGACGTCGCGGAGGGCGGTTTCCGCGACGTGTAGCGGAAACGGCGCCGTTCACCCGAATTATATGCGCAGGCTTTGTGTTGGTTCATCGGAAGTGGGCGATGAAGACGGTTTCGCGGACGAATTCGTACGCGTGGGCTTCCGGAACGCCTCAGATAAACACCCCTCGTTCGTCGCCACGCCCCGACCGTCGAGGTTGCGGAGCATAGATGACCGAACCGTCCCCGCCTCCGTCGCAGGGTCCTTCGCCGCCCCCCGCCGTCGCCCCTTCCCCGTCTCACCCGCCGCTTCGCCGGCGCGCGGGGCGAGGGGGTCTCTACACCGTGATCGGCGTGGTCGTGGTCGTCGTGATCCTGGTCGGGGTCGGAGCCGCGACCGATTGGTACGGGCTAGAGAAGTCGTCGAGCAGCCTCGCCCCGTGCAGCTCCGGCCAGCTTCTCCAGGGGGACGGCGCGCAGATCGCGACCCCGCTGATGGGAGTCTGGACGGCAGCCTACCAGAAGCAGACCAACAACAGTGTCAACTACCCTGGCGCAGGCTCGGGCACCGGACTCACGCATTTCACGGCCGTCGCGATCGATTTCGCAGTGACCGACGATCCGCTCACCGCGCAGGAACGCTCTGAGCTGCCCGTGCAGCCGCCGCTCACTCTTCCGTTTGTGGGCGGGGCCCTCACGATCATCTACAATCTCCCCGGGCTCAGCGGACACATCAACCTCACCGGCGCGATCCTCGCGGAGATCTACAACGGTAACATCACCTCCTGGAACGACCCTGCCCTCCAGGCGATCAACCCCTCGGTCTCCTTGCCGAGCCAGACGATCTACACCGTCCACCGGTCGGATGCGGCCGGGACCACCTATGTCCTGAGCGACTTCCTCTCCCAGTCGAGCCCGTACTGGGCCGCGCACACGGGGAAAGGGATCTCGATCAACTTCCCGAAGGCCCCGAAGCAGACCGCCGTGAAGGGGAACTCACTCGTCATCAGTACGGTGGCCGGGACCCCCTACACGATCGGGTACTCCGACCTCACCGACGTGCTCGAGTCCTCGACACCGCCCCAGTACGCCGCGATCGAGAACCCGGCGAAGAACTTCATCGTGCCGACGCTCGCGAACACGATCTCCGCCATCTCGGACAAGGTGGCGAGCATGCCGTCGATCCCCTTGTCCACGGGAGACTGGTTCGACGTGAGCATGGTGAACGCGAACGGGTCCAGCGACTATCCTATCGCCACGTTCCTCTACATGTTCGTCTACCAGCCGACCGACAAGGGATACGCGCCCACGCTCGCCAAAGAGCAGGCCCTCGTCCAGTGGCTCCACTGGGTACTTTCGACCGGCCAGGGGCTGGCCGATGAGACCCTGCCGACCCCGCTCTATTACGCCCCGTTGCCGTCGGCGATCATCTCGACGGACGAGGCCGGCGTTCAGACAATGACCTTTAATGGCGTCGCAATCCCCGCCTGTAAGTAGGGGGGAGCCGGCCGTCGTCGCAGGGCCTGCCGCCAGCGCATCCGCGGGTGCCCGCCTCGCCCGGCGCATCCGGCTCTTGCGTGAGTTCGCCGCCGGTTTCTACGCGCTTGCCGCCGCGGTCACCGTCTGCGTCCTGCTCCTCATCGTCGCGCTGGTCGCGGTCATCGCTCACGGCGCGTCGCTGTCGGTATCGCGGTACGGTCCCGGGTTCCTGACCGGGACGACGTGGGACCCCGTCTCCTACACGTACGGCGCCGCGCCCGCGATCGCGGGGACCCTCCTGACGAGCGCTCTAGCGCTCCTGATTGCGGTTCCAATCGCCATCGGGGTCGGGATCTTCCTCTCGGAGATCGCCCCGCCCTGGCTGCGACGTCCCCTTGCCTTGGTGGTCGATCTTTCGGCCGCCGTCCCCTCCGTGGTCTACGGGTTCTGGGCGTTCATCGTGCTCGCGCCGGTGATGCAACACACCGTGGAACCGGGTCTTGCGAGCCTTTCCCAAGGAGGCTTCCCGTTCTCCTCCGTGGCCACGGGGACGGACCTCCTCACGGCGACGCTCGTCCTCGCGATCATGGTGCTGCCGACGATCGCGGCGGTCGCTCGCGAATCGTTCCGGGCGGTCCCACGGATCCATCGGGAGTCCGCACTGAGCCTCGGAGCCACGAGGTGGGAAGCGACGCGCCTCGGCGTGCTCTCCCCGGCGCGGCGGGGGATGGCTGCCGGGATCATTCTCGGACTCGGTCGTGCGCTCGGCGAGACGATCGCGGTCACGATGGTGATCGGGAACATCTACATCCTTCCCGGAACGCTCTTCTCGAAGGGCGCGACCCTCGCGACGCAGATCGTCAATCAGTTCCCCGGTGAGCCGGGGATCGACCGCAGCGCGATCATGGAGCTCGCGCTGATCCTCTTCGCGATTACGCTCGTCGTGAACGTCGTCGCCCGTCTGCTCCTCTGGCGGGCGGAGGAGGGTACCCAGGACGGGAGTCCCGGTCGGCGACGCGGACTCCTCCGACGGTCCATCTCTCGTCGTCCGGTCCGCTCGGTGCGGGAGCCCCTGACCGCTCCCGGGGTCTCCGCTCGCGAGCTGCCGTGGCGGAAACGGATCGTCGAGGAGGCACCGCGGCGAATCCGGCGGCGCCGGTGGATCGAACGGATCGTCATCGGAGTGTGCGCCGTGTGCGTCGTCCTCGCGATTCTTCCGTTCGCGAGCGTGATCTACACGGCCGTCCAGTACGGCGGGAGCGCCGTCGTCCGGCCCTCGTTCTACACCTCTCTTCCCCCCACGGCCGGATGCAGCCCGCAGCCGGGGACAGCCTGCGATTTCGGCGGGATCGGGCCGGAGATTCAGGGGACGCTCATCATGCTCGGGCTCGGGGCCTTGATCGCCGTCCCCGTCGGACTCCTCGGCGGCATCTACCTCGCGGAGTACGGACGGAACCCGTTCGCCCGGCTGGTGAGCTTCCTCGCCGACGTGATGACGGGGGTCCCGACGATCATCCTCGGCGTGTTCGTGTTCAGCCTGTTCGTCTACCTCAATCACAACGTCGCGTTGTGCGCGCTCTCGGGCGGAGTCGGCCTTGGGGTGCTCATGATCCCGATCGCAATCCGCGGGACCGAAGAGGCGCTGGGGGCTGTGCCCCGGGAGCTCCGCGAATCCGCCCTCGCGCTCGGCTTCCCCCGTCACTGGGTGACTCTGAGGGTGGTGCTCGGCTGCGCCCGAGGGGGACTCGTGACCGGGATGTTGCTGGCGGCCTCCCGGGCGGCGGGGGACACGGCCGTGCTCTTGCTCACGGCCGGCGGGAGCAGCTTTTGGTTCCGGAACCTGAACACGCCGACGGCCGCGATCACCCCCTTCATCTACAATAACTTCGGTTCCTCCTTCTCCAACCTGCAAACGGACGCCTGGGGGGCCGCGCTCGTGCTGCTCGGACTCATGCTCGCCATCAGCCTCGGCGCACGGCTCGCCGTCCCCGAATCGCGTGACCTCGCGGAGGTCGGATAGCCCGATCGATGACCGACCCCAAGCTGCAGACCATCGGACTCAGCGCGTGGTACGGGCGCAAGCAGGTCCTCTACGACATCTCGCTCGACGTGCCGGACCGCGCCGTAACGGCGATCATCGGGCCGTCGGGATGCGGAAAGTCGACGTTCCTGCGTTGCCTGAACCGCCTCCATGAGGAGACTCCCCGGGCGCGGATCGAAGGGAAGATCCTGCTCGACGGGGAGGACCTCGCGACAAAGGGAGTGGTGAGCGTTCGGTTCCGGGTCGGGATGGTGTTCCAGAAGCCGACCCCGTTCCCGAACATGTCGATCTTTGAGAACGTCGCCGCCGGCCTACGCCTCCTCGGGGTCCACGAGAGGCAGGCCCTGGACGACGGCGTCTACGACGCGCTGCAGCATGCGGGGCTGTGGGAGGAGGTCGAGGACATCCTGGACGCGCCGGGCACGAGCCTTTCCGGCGGACAACAGCAACGGCTCTGCATCGCCCGGGCGCTCGCGGTCCGACCGGAGGTGCTGCTCCTCGACGAGCCGTGCTCCGCCCTCGACCCAATCGCCACTGCGAAGATCGAGAACTTGATCGCGAAGCTCCGTTCCGACTACACGGTGATCGTGGTGACCCACAACCTTGCTCAGGCCACCCGGGTCTCCGACTACACGGCGTTCCTCTACCTCGGGAAGCTCGTAGAGGCTGGCACCACCGATCAGCTGTTCCACCGGCCGGTGGAGAAGCTCACCGAGAACTACGTGAACGGGCGATTCGGGTAGGTCCCGCTCGCGCCGATCCGGGACCCGGGCTCACTCCCCCCGAATCGCCTTCGGCAGCGGTGAGCCGGGGACGCTCCAGATCTCGTACTCCAAGATCGTCCGGAACCCGAGGCTCGGGTAGACGTGGGAGCCCATCGGGGTCGCCCACAGGTAGGCGGCGTCACATCCTTGGCCCCGTCCGTCGGAAACGATCCGTGACACGAGCGCCCGGGCGAATCCGCGGCGGCGTCCCTCCGGCGCGGTCCCGACGTAGGCGACCCCGGCAATCCCATGGGTCACGACCAGGATCCCATGCACGACAGGGGTCCGGTTCTCATATCCCACGTACCAGGTCAGCCCCTTCGCCTCGAGCCAGCTCGCCTCCGGGGCCTCGTAGGGACCGCCGAAGGAGCGGGACGCGGCATGCTGGAGGTCCACGAGCTGGTCGAGGGTCTCGACCCTGACGATGCGAAGTCCGCCGGGCGGTTCGAGCGGTCGCTCGGGAAGCGGGTGCAGCACCATCCCCGGGAACTTCCCCTCGTCGAAAAACCGTCGAGCGGCGAGCACCGGTCGCATCGCCTTCTGCACGTTCGGGTGAAGGATGACGCTCCACGGGTGCGGGTTCCGCTCGAAGAACCTCTCGGCGAGGTCCAACGCTCCTGGAGGGTCCGTCCGCGCCTCGGTGATGAACGCGACGTTCTCCATGCTGTCTCCGCCGCCCAGGTTCACGAAGAGGCTCCCTTCGTGTTCCTCCACCATCGCTCCGGTCGCGCAGAGAGCGAAGGCGCGGTAATCCTCGATCGCGTTGCGGTGGCACCGAGCGAGGAGGTCCGGGGAGAGTGCCCTGTTCAAGGAATCCTCTTCCAACGCCGCGCCCCCGGTTCAAAGGCGAGACGACCGTTCGTAAGACGGTTCTCGGGGGGGGAGGGCTTACGTCGAGCGGCGCGGACGCCGTCGGGCGTCCCGGGTCTCCGTATCCACGGACGGCTCGGACGGGCGTGGGTCGAGGGGATTCGGCGGGTCCGACGCGAAGTCCGGGTAGTCGGTGGACTCGCGCAGGTTCTCGTCCAGCAGTTCGTCGAGGCCGACACCGGCCGGCGCGGTCGCTCCGTGGGCCGCGGCATGCCGGGTCGTCACCGACGCGTCGGAACGGGCCAGCCCCTCGCTCGCGCTCTGAAGCTGCTTCATCAGGTTGAGCCAGATGCGGCCCTGGCTCGCGAGCGTCGCCTCGAGGCGGTCGCGGAGATCGCCGGTCTGCTCGAGCAGCTCGCCCTCGAGCCGGCGCAGCTCGCGCGCCATCTCCCGACGGAGCTCCTTGATCCGGGCCTCGGTTTCGGTCGCCCCGGGTCCCTCCTTCTCGAGCTCGGAGACCCGCAGCCACGTCCGTCGGATGAGCGGGAGCGCGCGGTCGGCCACCACCTGGATCCGGCGGTCGAGGTCGTCGACCTCGTGCCGGAGCGTCTGTTCGATCCGGAGGAGATCGGTCTCCCGGGTCTGGATCTTCGCTTCGAGGCGCTCGAGTCGGACGACGCCCTCCTCCTGCTGCGAAGTGAGGCGGACCTCCGCCTCGCCGACGGCCTGCCGGATCGACTTCTCCTGGTCCTCGCGGCCGGCGTCGAGCCCGCGGGCGACCCGGTCGCGGATCACCGCGTCGAACTTGCTCGAGTCGATCGTCTTGGCGAGCGATTGGTCGACGTCGGACTTCAGCCGAGCGAGGAGCTCGACATACTTCTCCCGCTCGCGCTCCTGGTTCTCCCGAAGCTTCTGCTCGAAGTACGACTGCAGCCGGACCTGGAGCCCCGCGAGGGCCTGGGTCTGGGCCTCGCTCGTCTCCGCGAGCCGGGCCTCCCCGCTCACCGACCAGCGCTTCTCGGCCTGGGCGACCCGTTCCTCTTGCGCGCTCGCGAGCCGCTCTTTGAGCTCGTTGTTCGCCGAAGAGAGCCGGGATTCCACGTCCTTCGTTCGGCCGTCGATGAGGATCCCGAGCCGCTGCTCGAGGTCGCGCACATCCTTCGACCGCCGCTGCTCGAGCTCGGTGGTCCGCTCCTTGAGGAGTTCGCGGACGCGGCCCTCGATCTCCTCGCGGATCGCGGTCCCCTGCTCCTGGGCCTCGCGCAGCTCGAGGTCGATCTGCGCGACCAGCGCGGCGCGCATCTCCTCCTCGTCGTGGGTCTGCTGGGCCCGGAGCTCGTCGACGGACTGCTTGAGCTCGTCCCGGAGCCGGGACGCCCACATCTCGCCGGCGCCCTGGACTTCCTGTTGGACCTTCTCGGTGATCGTGCGGAGACGCGCCTCGTTCGCCTCGAGGACCTTCTGCTCGGCCTCCGCCGCGACGTCCGACGGGCTCACTACCGGTCGGACCTCGATCGCGTGGAGCCGGGACGTCAGATCGGATTGGAGCCCAACGACCGCGCGGGATGACGCTTCGCCGACCTCCTTGATGCGGGCGTCGAGGAGCGCGGTCCATTTCGCTTCCAGCTCCTTCGTCGCGGCCGCGAGACGGGATGCGAGCTCGCTCCCGTCGATCGGGGCGGGTCGTCCCTTCGAAAGGTCGGCGAACCGCCGGTCGATCTCGCTCTTGAGGAGGGTCTCGAGCTCCTCGCTCGAAGCGGCCGGGGTGGGCGCACCGGCGGGCGGAGCGGGCGGGGGCGGTGGAGGCGGAGGCACCGCGACCCCCGTCGGCAGCGCCGAGGGGTCCTCGCTCGTGGAGACCGGAACCGCGACCGGTCCCGAGGGCGGGAGCTTCACTTCGGGGAGCTTGTGGAGCCACGGAGGGTGCTGGCCCATCAGCGTGTCGGCCGCGGGAGGGGCCGGTGTCGGCGGGGCGCTGGGAATCGGCTCGGGGGGGAGGAGCGGGGTCTCCGCGGGGCGCGCCTGCAGGTATTCGTTCGCCCGGCGCGCGGCCTCCGTGGTCATGGGGACCGAGCGGCCTTTCGGACGGGTCAGGAGGAGCGCGGCGGTCTCCATCGCCGTGCCGATCCGCCACATCTCCTTGCGGCGGTCGCGGCCGCCTTGACGCTCGGTGTCGTGAAGGTGGCCCTGGAGGCGGGGGGCCTCGACGAGGTCGACGCGGCGGGTCACCTCTTGGATCTTCGATTCCTGATGCTCGCGGACGTACTGAAGGACGAGAGGAAGCGCCTCCCGCCCCCGGCTCGGCCGGGTGAGGTCCCTCAGCGTCACGGGGGCCGTCTCCCAGCTCTGGAGCCGCTTCGCGTGGCGGTCTCCCTGGGCTTCCGCCCGTGGGACGCGCATCACGGCGAGCGAGAGCGGGAACTGCTCGGTAAACTCATGCAGGTTCACCTTGGCCTCGGGCAGGAAGTACGGGAAGACGAGGAAGGCGCCGAGCGCGACCAGGGAGGTCGGCATGACCCGAATCAGCTCGAGAACGGCCTGACAGCAGCCCTCCCACGCTTCGGCGGCCACCGCGACGACCGGTTCGGTCGTGCCGCGGTGGAAGAGGAACCCTTCCCCAACGGTCTGATAGACGAGCGGGTCCGGCTCGACCGGAGGCTTCTTCGCCCCCTCGGAGCGACCGCTCATGGTCGCGTGGGCCCGGAGCACGTCGATCCCGAACTCCCCGCCCGCGAGGAGCGGGGCGGTCTCGAG
>DASPQG010000016.1:0-3985 GCA_035625085.1 Thermoplasmata archaeon | reverse complement strand
AACCCATAATCCTCGTACAGGTCCGACTCGGTCACGGTCACCTGGTTCACGGGATCGTAGAAGACGACCACACCCGTGGACGCATCGTACGAGAGGATCACCGATGGTCCGAGGAGCTTGTGGAGCTCGGCCAGCGTCGCGGGCGCGATGGAGGGGTTGTCATGCTGGCAGTTCGCGAGCGAGCCGCCACCGCCCCCATTGCCCCCCGGAGAGACGGGGGTTTGAATCAGGGGAACCGCGGCGTGCGGGACGGGGTTGGCGGCGACCACCGCGGCCACCACGATGAGGGTCAGCACTCCCGCCCCGACCCGATAGCTCGCGGGCCAGCGAAGGGAACGGGAGGAGGGGACGGATCGCGCCCGACCCGAACTCGGGGTCCCGGAACGGGATCGGAGGGCGTTCGTTGCCTCGGCCCGACGGAGTAGGACCGCGAGGGCGTTACCGAAGAGCAGCGCCACGAGGATCCCGAGACTGGGCAGGAAGAGCGGGAGGAGCGCTGCCGAGACGCCGATCACGCCGGCGTAGAGAACCTGCTCGTGGGGGGCCGCCGGGGCGGTGCGGGGTTCCGTAACCATGAACAGGGCGAAGAACAGCGTCGCTGGGTCGATCGCCTGGAGCAAGAGGATCCGCGGGTCTAACGAGGCGCCGGCGATCGTGTGCTGCAGCACGGCGAGTAGCCCGTAGGTGAGGACGAACACGGCGGGGAGACGCCAGCGAGAGGGACTCCGGGCGACCATGACCAGTCCGAGTCCCACGAGGGCTTCCTCGCCGAAGGGGCCAATCCCGACCCACCAGGCGGGCGCGAGGCCGAGGAAGAGAGTACCCAACATGACGCCCGTCGCGGCCGGGTTGAGCCAAGGGTGCCCGCGGTAGCGGAGAACGTGACGGAAGGCGACCGCGGCGAAAGTAACGGCGGCCACCAGCACAAGGCTCGCAGTCGGCGGGAAAATGAGGGCAATGAAGAGTCCCGTGGCGAGGGCCGAGTCCGGGAATCGCGGGCGAGCAAACCGCACCGACTGAAAGCCGAGATCGGTGACGCCGCCGGCGACCGCGGCGAAGAGCAGCGACGAGGTGCCCAGCCCCCCGAGGTAGTTCGACCCGTAGAGGCCGAGCCCGAGCAACACAATCCAGAGCAAGCGGGCCGGGGGGATGTACCGGAGAAGTCTCCTCTTCGGCTTCTGATCGGCTGAATCGGGAGGGAGAAGGCTCTCCGTCGGAATCACGCTCCGCCGAGCCGGGCACTTGCCTTAAACCCCGTAGTTACTCCGGCGAGAGCTCCTCTCCCAGACGTACGTCCATCGGGCGAGAGCGGCGCGCACGGGCCTCGGCGAGAACCCTTAAGTACCGCGCGCGCCGCGGCCCGCGTCCAGAGAGGACCCTTCGGTTGCGCAGGGACGAACCGGGAAATGTTCTCGTTCATCGGCTCGGTCAGTGACGTCGTCGTCACCGTCCTGCGGACGATTGGGCTTCCCGGCCTCTTCGCCCTGATGGCCGTGGAGAGCTTCGGCATCCCTCCTCTTCCGAGTGAGGTGATTCTCCCGTTCACGGGCTTCCTGGTGGCGGACGGGACGTTCTCCTTCGCGGGCGCGACCTCCGTGGCCGTGCTGGGGGGACTGCTAGGAGCCTACGCCGCCTACGCGGTGGGGCGGTGGTGGCGGCACCGGATGTTGGGTCTCGGGATCGGCCGCCTTCGCCTCGAACCGCGCCATCTCGAGCGGGTCGATCGGTACTTTGCCCGTCACGGCGCCTCGGCAGTCGGCCTCTCCCGCATGGTGCCGGTCATCCGGAGCTACATCTCCTACCCCGCGGGGACCGCCCGAATGGAACCGATCCGGTTCGGGGTCTACACCGTCCTGGGATCCATTCCCTTCACAGTGGCTCTGATCTACGCAGGCACGATCCTGAAGTCGAACTGGACCGCCGTTTCGACAGATCTGGCCTACCTCAACTACCCGTTGATCGCGCTCGTGGGTTTCGGGATTGTCTTCCTCGCCCTACAAGTTGCCGGAGTCTGGGCTCCGGGATGGCCGCCGCGCCGGGTCCACAGGGCACCCCGACCGGCCGAGCCGAAGGGCGAAACCAGCCCGCCCGCCCATCCCCCTTCGTAGGGTGAACGGGTCCGGTGGGACAACGGACTCCGGAGAGTCCTGTCCGAGCACCTTTCAGACGACAGCGATGACACCGCAGAGGACGACGGAGCCGAGGCTCGCCCAGTACGCCGCCTTCCAGAACCCGTGGGACGCATGAGCGCCCATGATCCGCTCGTCGGACGCCAGCAGCCCCACGAGGATTCCGGGGCCGATCAGGATGAACACCAAGAGGACCATCAGCACGAGGACGAGCGTCAGCGGGTGCGGGAAAAGGAACGGGATGACCACTGCCGGCACGCTCTCGGCGGTGTAGATCCAGAACGCCCTCTTCCGGGGAAGGCCCAGCGCCTCGACGACCCCCCAGGCGCTGCCGAGCGAGATCACCACGAGGGCGATGAACGCCGCGGCGACGAGGCCGAGCGCGAACGCGTACGGAAGGAGCCACCCTCCGACGGCCGCGAGGGCGCTCGCGACCCCCGAGGTCGTGAAGAGATCCGACGAGGCCGGCATGCCCGCGCCTAGCATCAGGAACGCGACCATCAGGGTCTCGCTCGCGATGGCGCCGATCAGCGTCTCACGGCGGACCCCGCCGACGGTCGAGCCCGCCTTCTCGGCCGTCGCGGAGGACTGGAAGAACAGCATGAACGGCATCACGACCGCTCCGGCGTTCGCCGCGAGCAGGAAGACGAACGAGGGGTTCGCGGAGAAGTAGACGGGGGTGTATGGAAGCACCCCTCGCATCAGCAAGGCCGAACCGACCGTGACGATGAACGCCGCCGAGATCCCGATCAGCACCCGCTCGAGCCAGACGTACTTGCCGCGGGCCACGAGTCCGATGTGGAATAGGAACGCCACGGGCAGGGAGAGGTAGAGGGGGACCCCGAAAATGCCGAACCCGATGCCGATCGCGGCGTACTCCGCCACGTAGCTTGCGATATCCGCGACCGCCACCGGAATCGCGAGCGCGAGGCTGACCCGGCGCGAGCGAGTCTCCCGGACCAGTTCGCCGAGCCCTTTCCGGGTGACGGCTCCGATCCGTCCGGCGGCTTCCTGAACGAAGAAGAGGGGAACGATCAGCAGGACGAGGAACCAGATCAGGTCGTATCGATAGGCGACCCCCGACTCGAGGCCCGTCAGGATGCTCGCCGCGTCCACGTCCGCGATCATCACGAGCCAGGCCGGCCCCCACGCGCGGGCCCAGGCCGGCAACAGGCGGCGCCCGAGATCCCCGACCGAGGTCCGTGATGACCTCAGGACCTCGTTTCCCTCGACGGTGGTTACGGCCATGTACCGAGCCCGAACCGGGAGCCGCTCGCGCGGATTCTCCGCCCGCGCGGGGATAAACCCGGCGTTCGTGAAACTTCACGGAGACAATTCACATTGTGAATGCCCAACCACGGGAGGCGGTGACAGACATCACGTCCCCGAGGGACCGCCCGCACGGGAGTCCCCAGCGAACGGTTCCGCTCAGAACGCGTTGACAAGGAATCCGACCACGAACCCGAGGCCGATCCCCGCATACGTCAGGCGTTGCTTCAGGTAGGTAGCCGCCGGGGAGTCGGCCGGCCGGAACGCCGTCTTGAGCATCGGGAGGATCGCGTAGAGGCACGTTCCGATCGCGAGCGCGTCAAACGCGACGATGAGCGGAGTCGAGGTCCAGAAGTAGCCGACCCCGGCCCCGATGATCGTCGGAACCCCTCCCACGAAGAAGTACGCCGAGAACAGCCCCGGGTTCCGTTCCTCAGCCCCCAGGAGAGGGCCCGAGATCGGGAACCCCTCGGTGACGTTCTGGAGGAAGAAGCCGACAAACACCACCACCAGGAGGCCGACGGCGCCGGCCGACCAGGCCGACCCGAAGACCATCCCTTCGGTCAGGTTCTGGAACCCGATCGCGG
>DASPQG010000015.1:0-9046 GCA_035625085.1 Thermoplasmata archaeon | reverse complement strand
CAAAAGACTTAATCCGGTCCCCATCTCGCCCCCTTGTGCCCGAGGCATCGGGAGATGCCCCGGTCGGGGCGGCCCCGGTCGCTCTCTCGGGGCCCGAACGCTTGTTGCTGCAGGCCCTGAGGAGCCGGGCCGATTCCCCCGAGGAGGAGGCCCTCGGCCGCGAGCTTGGGCTCCCGACCGACCAGGTCCGGGGCAGCCTGCAGCGACTCCGTTCGAAACACCTCGCCCAGCTCGAAGAGGAGCACGAGACGTTCCCTCGCCTCACGCCGAAGGGAGAGAGCGCGGTGGCCCGGGGCCTTCCTGAGCGCCGCCTCCTCGATGCGCTACGCGCGCACGGAGGCGTTCTCACCCCCGAAGAGGTGACGTCGGCTGGTCTCGACGAAGAGGAGCGGTCGGCCGCGATCGGGATTCTGCGTCGGCGCGCGTGGTTGGCCGACGGATTCCCGTTCCGGTTGAGAGCCGACGTGCCGGTCGTGGCGGGAGCTCTCCCGGAGGAGACGGTGCTTGGTCAGGTGGTCACCGGGAGTGCGGACGCCGACCCCGCGATTCTGGACGCCCTCGAGCGCCGTGGCCTCGTCCGCCGGGAACACCGTTCGATCAAGCGCTGGTCGGCTTCGGAGGAGGGACGGAGGTTGCCCCTCGCCCCGGAAGGGGAGGAGCTCCTCGGCTCGCTCACGCCGGAGCTGCTGCGTACGGGAGGGTGGAAAGGACGGATCTTCCGGCCGTACGATGTCCGAGCCGCGGTGCCGTACCTTACCGGGGCCCGGCCGAACCCGTACCTCGCATGGCTCGAGGAGTTCGAAGACGTCCTCGTCGGGCTCGGATTCGAGCAGGCCGAAGGGCCGCTCCTTGAGACGGAGTTCTGGAACAACGACGTTCTCTTCATGCCGCAGGACCACCCGGCCCGTTCGATCCACGATGCGTTCTCGGTCGAGGGGATCGAGGGTCGCCCCCCGCCCCCTGACCTGCTCGCGCGCGTCGCGGCCGTCCACGAGGGCCGCCCGCTCCCCGGAACGGTTGAGCCGCTCGGACCCGGCTGGCCCGGACCGTACGATGTGCGCGTCGCGGTCCGTCCCGTGCTCCGCTCACAGACGACCGCGGTCTCGGCGCGGTTTCTCGCCCGGCGCCCGCCGCCCCCATTCCGAATGTTCTCGATCGACCGGAACTTCCGCCACGAGGAAGTCGATGCCCGGCACCACCTCGAGTTCGGCCAGTGCGAGGGAGTCATCGGGGAGGAGGGGCTTGACCTGCGCCACCTCATCGGGGTCTTCACGACGCTCGCGGACGCGGTCGGTCTCCGCGAGATGAAGATCCGGCCGAGCTACTTCCCGTTCACCGAGCCCTCCATCGAGGGTTATGTCCGCCACCCGAGCCTGGGGTGGATCGAGGCGTTCCCCGGCGGCGTGTTGCGGCCCGAGGTCCTGCAGCCGCTCGGCATCGACGTCCCGGTACTCGCCTGGGGGATCGGGATCACGCGGCTCGCGATGGTCGCGCTCGGCTGCAACGACATCCGGGAGCTGTTCCAGGACGACCTCGCCCTGCTGACGGGAGGGAGCCCGTAGCGATGCCGCGCTCGGTGCTGGACGCGGACCGCCTCTGCGCGATCGCCGGACGGACCCTCAGGGCCTCGGAGCTGGACGACCTCCTCTTCGGCTCCAAAGCCGAGGTCGAGGGGCACGACGGGACCTCGCTCACGGTGTCGGTGACGCCGGACCGGCTCGATCTCCTCTCGGAGGGCGGGCTGGGGCTCTACCTTCAAGGGGTCCTCGGAACGGGTCATGGGATCCCCGCGTACCGGGCCAACGAACCGGGGCCGGGGAGCCGGCGATTCGAGGTGGACCCGTCCGTCGAGTCGATTCGCCCGGCGATCGCGGGGGCCCTTCTTCGAGCGCCCCCGGGGGGGGCGCTCGATGCCGGTCTTCTCGCCGAAGCGGTCCGGTTCCAGGAGCTCATCCACGCCACGATCGGCCGCGGCCGACGGGCGGCGAGCCTCGGCATCTACCCGGTCGATCGATTCGAGTTCCCGGTGCGATACTCCCTCGAGCCGCTGACGAAGGTCCGGTTCGTCCCGTTGGACGGCGCCGAGGAGGTCGGAGGCGAGGAGTTCTTCGCGTCCCACCCGATGGCCGAGACGTACGGAGCCCTCGGACGATCCGGGCAGGGTTGCCTCGTTCTCCAGGATGCCCGGGGGACCGTGCTGAGCCTTCCCCCCATCCTGAACGGTCGCAGCGCCGGCGAGGCACGGATCGGGGATCGGGAGCTCCTCATCGAATCGACCGGTACCCGGGAGCGTACGGTCGCCGAGTCGGTGGGATTGCTGCTCGTCCCGTTCGTCGCCCAGGGATGGTCGGTGGCGCCGGTCCCCATTTCCCGCGGCGGGGGAACCCGTTCGGACGGGGCTCCGGTGGTGGAGCCTCACGAGGTGGACCTCCCCTCCGCGGTCCTTCGGACGCTCGGCGGAGAAGGGCTCTCTGCCTCCGTCGTCGAGCGCCGGCTCTCCGAGTCCCGCCTGGTGGGCCGCCCGCACGCAGGCGGTTGGAAGGTCGATTCGCCCCCCTGGCGGCCCGACCTCACCACCGCCGTGGACGTCAGCGAGGACGTGTTGCTCGCCGAAGGCGTCCGGCCCGAGGAGGGGATACTCCCGGCGAGCCGGACCCGGGGCCGCCTGCGACGCGAGACGGTCTTCCGCCGACGGATCGCGTCTGCCCTGCTCGGCCTTGGCCTGGCCGCGCCCCACACGCCGGTACTGGTCTCCGAGGCAGCGGTCGAGCGGGTCGGGGGCGCCCCGCCCCTGCGTCTTCGCAACCCCGTCTCGGCGGAATTCGCCTATCCCCGCAACCGGCTCTTCCTCTCTCACCTCGAGGTGCTCGCGCGCAACACGCGACACGGCTACCCGCAGCGGTTCGGCGAGGTCGCCCCCGTTATCGTCGCCGCGCCCGGCTCCGAGACCGGAGCCGAGACACGATACCACGCGGGCATCATGGTCGCGTCCGATACGGCGGGCTTCGCCGATGCCGCCGCGCTCGTGGAGTACCTTCTCCGAACGATCGACGTCGTCGGAGTGCGGGAGCCGACCGAAATCCCGGGCACCGTCCCCGGCCGGGCGGCACGGACCCGGGTCGCGGGAGAGACCGTCGCCGAGCTCGGCGAAGTGGCCCCCGCCGTGCTGACCCAGCTCGGCGTGCCGGTACCCGCGGCTTGGGCCGAGGTCGATCTGACCGCCCTGTGGCCGCTCGTGGCCCGTCACAGAAGCGATTAATAGCGCCCCCCGGTCCAACGGCGATGGCCCGGTCCCGCACCCGCGCCTCTCGGACGGCGGCGCGCCGCCGCTGGCAAGCCAGTGCCCGGCGGGCGATCGGGTCGCGGGTGGAGGGCGGCCGACTGCCCCTCCTGGTCGAACCGTCCGCCGATCCGGACCGAGCGTTCCTGGAGCAGGTCGGGTTTCCGGGGGAGGCCCCGTTCACCCGAGGGATCCAGCCGACGATGTACCGGGGTCGGCTTTGGACGATCCGCCAGTACTCGGGCTTTGGGAGCGCTCGAGCGACGAACGAGCGGTTCCACTTCCTCCTGAAAGGCGGCCAAACCGGCCTCTCGGTGGCGTTCGATCTCCCCACGCAGAACGGTTACGACTCCGACCACCCCCGAGCCCGGGGCGAGGTAGGGCGCTGCGGAGTCCCCATTGCCACCCTCGGGGACATGCGGACTCTGTTCCTAGGGATCCCGCTCGACCGGGCGACCGTTTCGATGACGATCAACGCCACCGCGCCGATCCTGCTCGCGTTCCTCGTAACGGTCGCGGAGGAGGCCGGGGTTCCCCGCGCCCGCCTCGGGGGCACCGTTCAGAACGACATCCTGAAGGAGTACATCGCCCGCGGGACCTACGTCTACCCGCCCGGCCCGTCGATGCGCCTCACGGTCGATCTGATCGAATTCGCGACCCGCGAGATGCCCCAGTGGAACTACATCTCGGTCTCGGGCTACCACATGCGAGAGGCCGGGGCGACGGCCGTCCAGGAGGTCGCGTTCACGCTCGCGAACGCGACCGCCTACGTCCGGGCGGTCCGCGAACGCGGCCTCGACCTCGACGAGTTCCTCCCGCGGCTCTCGTTCTTCTTCTCGGCGGACCGAAACTTCCTCGAGGAGATCGCGAAGTTCCGGGCGGCGCGCCGTCTGTGGGCCCGCATCGTCACCGAGGAGTTCGGGGCGAAGTCGAACCGGTCGAAACAGCTTCGCTTCCACACCCAGACGGCCGGCTCGAGCCTCACGGCCCAGCAACCCGAGCTCAACGTTGTGCGGACCACCCTCGAAGCTCTGTCGGCGGTCCTCGGCGGGACCCAGTCGCTCCACACGAACGCCCTCGACGAGGCGCTCGGTCTGCCCACGGAGGAGTCGGCGCGGCTCGCCCTGAGAACGCAGCAGATCCTCGCCGAGGAGTCGGGCGTGGCGAACACGATCGATCCCCTCGGCGGCGCGTACGAGATCGAGTACCTGACCGACCGGATCGAGAACGAGGCCCGCGAGTACCTCGACCGGATCGATCGGATGGGCGGTCCGCTCATCGCGATCGAGCGGGGGTTCATCTCCGGCGAGATCGCCAAGGAGGCGTACCGGGTCGCCCGGGCCCGGGAGCGCCACGAGGAGATCGTGGTCGGTGTGAACGAGAACACGGAGGGAAACCCGACGTTCTCGCTGTTCCCGGGGGTGGGCGCCCGCGGGGTACATGGCCAGAGGATCACCCCGGCCGAGGAGCGTCGGCAGGTCGACTCCGTCCGTCGATGGCGCGCCCGGCGGGATCGGGCAGCCGTGGAACGGGCCCTCGAGGAGCTCCGAACCGCGAGCGAACGGGACGCCAATGTGATGCCGTTCGTGTTGTCGGCGGCGCGGGCCAGCGCTACTCTCGGCGAGATCGCCGATGTGTGGCGTTCGGTGTTTGGGGAGCAGCCGCCGTCCAAGGCGATTTAGTCTCGGGGGGCTCGGGGGGTGGATCGCTCGTGAAGCTCGACCACGTCGGAATCGTCGTTGCCAGCATCCCCGAAGCCCTCGAGCGGTGGCGACCGATCCTCGGCGCGCCGGAGGCTCCTCCCGAGGAGGTGCCCGGAGGCGGAGTGCGCGTGGCGTTCCTCACCGCGGGGGAGCCGCACGTGGAGCTCGTCGAGCCGACCGGGCCCGATTCCCCGGTGTCGAAGTTCCTCGCCTCCCGGGGAGGGGGAATCCACCATCTCGCGTTTGCCGTGCCGGACGTGGACGCCGCTCTCGCCGAGGTCGCCCGCCGCGGGGGCCGCCTCCTCGACACCAAGGGACGACCGGGGGCCCGGGGCCGCCGGGTCGGCTTCTGTCATCCGGCCGCCTTCGGCGGTGTCCTCGTCGAGTACGTGGAGGAACGACCGTGAGCCGGATCGTTTCCGCGGACCTGTTCGGCGTGTACGATAGTCGGGGGCGTCCGACCGTCGAAGCGACGATCGCGCTCGGTTCGGGAGCCCAGGGGCGAGCGGGGGCACCGAGCGGGGCGAGCACGGGAGCTCACGAGGTCCTCGCGTTCCCGAAGGGCGGGGTCCCCGAGGCGATCGCCACATTTCAGGCCCGGGTCGCCCCACGACTGCCGGGTCTCGAGGCGGAGGACCAGCATGAGGTCGATGCGGCGCTCCACGAAATCGACGGGACGACCGACTTCTCGCTCATCGGGGGCAACACCGCCACGGCAGTCTCGGTCGCGGTGGCGATCGCCCGCGCCGAGGAGACGGGACGGCCGCTCTGGCGGCTCCTCGCCCGCCCCGGGGTGGACGGCCGGTCGTTCCCCGCGATCGTGGGGAACTGCCTCAATGGCGGCCGGCACGCGATCGGTGGGCCGGACATTCAGGAGTTCATCGCCTTCTCGGCCTGTCCGAGGCCCGAGGACTCGATCCGGGCGGTGCTCCGCGTTCACGGGTTGATCGGGGAGGAGCTCCACCGACGGTTCCCGAAGGCGGCGCTCGGCCGAGGGGACGAGGGCGGGTGGGTCGCCGCGGTCCCGAACCTCGAGGCGCTCGAGATCCTCTCCGACGCCTGCGCCAAGGCGCGGGACGAGCTGCATCTCGACGTCCATCCGGGCCTCGACCTCGCCGCGAGCGAGTTCTTCGAGGACGGGAAGTACCGCTATCGCGAGCAGACGCTCGACACCGAAGGGCAGATCGGGTTCGTGACGAAGCTCGTCGAGCGGTTTGGGATCAAGTACGTCGAGGACCCGTTCGAGGAAGAAGCGTTCGACGCGTTCGCGGCCCTCACGAAGGCCGTCGGGTACCGCACGCTCGTCGTCGGCGACGACCTCTACGTGACGAACGCGGACCGGCTCCGAACGGGGATCGAGCGGAAGGCGACCAACGCGATCCTGATCAAGGTGAACCAGGTCGGGACGCTCACGGATACGTTCCGGGCGGTCGACCTCGCACGGAGCCAAGGGCTCTCCACGGTGACCTCTCACCGGTCCGGCGAGGTCCCGGAGGGGTGGCTCGCGCACGTGGCTCTCGGCACCGGAGCGCGCGGGCTCAAATGCGGGATTCTGGGCGGTGAGCGCATGGCAAAGCTAAATGAACTCCTGCGGCTCGGCCGCGCCACCGGAACCTGATAGGATGCCCGACGACGAGACGATAACCCAGGAGCCTGTCCCGGCAAGCGAAGGCCAGGACATCCAGCCGGGCGAGCTCCTGATCCCCGAGGACACGTATCTCACCTCCGGCGTCCACATCGGGACACAGCAGAAGTCGGCGTCCATGCGCCGGTTCGTCTACAAGGTCCGGTTCGATGGCCTCCACGTCCTCGACGTCCGAGAGACGGACCGGCGGATCCGCCTCGCGGCGAAGTTCCTCGCTCGCTTCCCGGCGGACCGGATCCTGGTCGTCTCGCAGCGTCAGTACGGCCAGAAGCCGGTGCGCGTCTTCGCGAAGACCCTCGGCGCGGTCTCCTTCGCCGAGCGATTCGTGCCGGGCTGCCTCACGAACCCGAACCTTGAGGAGTACTTCGAGCCGAAGGTGCTAATCGTCACCGATCCGGCGACCGACCAGCAGGCGCTCAGCGAGGCGGTCTCGATCGGAATCCCGGTCGTCGGCCTATGCGACGTGAACAACGAGACCCGGAACGTCGACCTCGTGATCCCCGCGAACAACAAGGGACGCGTCGCGCTCGCGACGGTCTATTGGTTGCTCGCCCGTGAGGTGTTGAAAGCGCGCGCGGGCGGAGCCGAGGTCGAGTACCCCCTCACGATCGAGGACTTCCAGGCGGCCCTCTAGGCTTTTCCGTCTTCCGGTCGACGGTCCGACGTTCGTCGCACCCTTCGACCTTTTATCGGGCGACCGTTTGCTTTGGCCGTGGGAGCGGCGAAGCCCGGCCTGCTCGAGCTGCTCTCCGAGCACGGGGTCCCCGAGAAGGGAGCACGGGTCTACCTCGCCGCCTGCCGCGGTGGCGCGATGACCGCGAGCGAACTCGCCCGGGTCTCCGCCGTGAACCGGGTCGAGGCGTACCGATTCATCAAGCAGCTGAGCGCGGAGGGGCTCCTGCGCGCCACCGGAAGCCGCCCTCAACGGTTCGAGGCGCTCCCGCCGGACGACCTTTTGGACCGGTGGATTCACCGAGCGTCCGATCGGCTGAGGCAGCTCGAGAAGGACCGCGACCGAATCCTTGCCGAATGGGAGGAGGGTCGGGTCGAGCTCGACGAACACGACCCGAGGAAGTTCGCGGTGCTCGAGGGCACCGAGGCGATCCGACGGTTCCTCTTGAAGCGAATCGGCGCCGCCGAGCGCGAGATCCTCGTGAGCGCGAGCGACCGGGCACTCTCCCGGTTCGTCGATCTCGGTCTCGACCGGGCGTTCCGCGAAGCGAGCAATCGCGGCGTCAAGGTGCGGGTCGTCACGGAGGTGCTTCCCCAGAACCTCGTCGAGGCGAAGCATTTCGCCGGGTTCTCCGAGCTCCGGCACTCGAGCAACCCGGTCGCGAACCGCGCGGTCGTGATCGACCGTCTCGGCTCACTCGTCTACGTGTCGAGCGAGGACGGTCTCGGCCGCTCGGGCGAGGAGCAGGTCGCGCTCTGGTCGTCCGCCCCGATGTTCCTCCGCCTCGCCCGGGAGTATCACCGCCGCCTCTGGGTTCCCGCCACCCGCGCGGAGGCCCGCTTCGTCGAACTCGAGACCCCTCCGGAGGCGGTCCTTTCCGTGGTCGCGGGGAAGGAGGCGATTCCGTTCCAACGGCTCAAGGAGGTGGCGAAGCTCGGGATGCGCGCGTCCGGCGTGAAGGAGTTCCACCTGCGCCTCCCCGAGTTGATCGAGGCGATCGCCCGCCAGCTCGGCCGGGAGATCGCCGAGCAGATTGAGGGTCGCAGCCCCGAGGAGGTCGCCCGAGCCCTCGGGCTCTACTACGAGACCCACACCATGGGCCACCTCACGACCGTTCGCGACCGACCCCTCACCCTCCGCGTGACCGGCTGCTTTGCCTGCACGGGCGACTCGCCCGAGATCGGCCGCGTGATGTGCCCGGAGCTGCTCCGCACGATCCTCGAAAGCCGCCTCGGCCAGCGCTGGGAGGTCTCGAAGCCGGACCCCACCAAGCACGCGAGCCGGGGTTGCGTGTTCACGGCGACGCCCGCCTGAACCGGCATGCTACGCCGGCGCATGGTGTAGCATGTGTAGCATACAAACGATACATGGCGCGGACCAACCTATATATAGAAGCCCCCACTTCGGGAGGGCTACAAGCTATGAAGACCAGCTCTCCCGCCCCCTCGGGGCGACACCCGCGTGCGCCTAGCGTGAAGGCTCCTAACCGTCCCGTCCCCGCGGGCGAGGCGGTCGTCTCCCAGGGTCCACCCGTCGCCGAGGTCTGTCCGAACTGCGGCTCCTCACACCTGATCCGCGACGAGATCCGGGGGGAGATCGTCTGTGCCGACTGCGGTCTCGTGGTCGACCAGAGCGCCCTCGTGAGCGACCGCGGCCAGCGCGGCTCCAAGGAGGACACCGGCCGTGAGGCACGCGGCTGGGGCCCCGTCATCTCGCCCCTGATGCCCGACAAGGGCCTCTTCAGC